>JAPLML010000241.1 GCA_026387055.1 Planctomycetota bacterium
TCTTTCCGTGAGTCGAGCACCACCACGTGCACGAGGCCGCCGTCGAAGGCGTACCACATCCGTCCTTCGGGCATGTCGAACAGGCGGAGCAGCGGCTTGACGTCGGGCTCGTGGCTGCCGCGGGCCATCAGCATCGGCACCTGGTTGATGACATCCGCCAGAGGCGAAAAGAACTGTGGACCCCAATTGTCATACGAAGACGTGCTGCTCACCATGTCGCCGGTGTGAAGGATGAAGAGGGGCCGGTGCTCCATGAAGTGGACCGCCAGGGCGCGGTGCTTCTCGGGGTGGCTCCGCGAGTCGCCGTAGGCGATGAACGTGATGGGCTCGGGCTTGTCGGGGAACGTCCGGAACGCGGACGCCGGCGGCCACTGGTCGGCGGGCACGTCCTTCGACGGCACGACCTGGTAGCGGTACGCGGTCCCCGGCGCCAGGCCGGTGAGCCGCGCGCGGTAGAGATACGCCGGCCGCTTCGGCCCTTTCTTGCCCTTCGAGTCGATGGTGTACTCGACCTTCTCGCCGGGAACCGCCGGGACGGTCCGATCCATCGCCTCGCCGGCCCCGAGCTTGACGAAGCCGTCGCAGGGGACGTTGGTCTCCCACTGGACCGTCATCGCCGTGGCGCCCGGGTTCTGAAGGTACGGCCCCTGGGTGAGGGCGGGTGTGGCGGGGGGCGATGCCTGAAGGGCCGCCGCGAGCGCGATCGAGCCGATCACGCCCGCGAGCGACTGAAACAGCCGCATTCGGATTCCTCCATCACTTGCCGCCACGTTCGCCCGCCCCGAAGCGCCGCATCACACGGATCTGCCCTGCCCCCGGCAATCCGCTGGCGCCGCGAGAGGTGCCGCGCGAGGTCCTCTGGGATGATACGGCAGGCGGCGGGCGAAGCGCGGGCGATTCCCGCCCGGGCAAAAAAGAAGCGCGGCCGCAAGGGCCGCGCTCGAACACTTCGCAGGACGGCTTCGCCGTCGGCCTACGCCCGCCGGCGCCGCGTCATCAGCGCGGCCACCAGCCCGCTCCCCAGGAGGGCCAGCGTCGCCGGTTCGGGGACGATGCCTGCAATCTGGTCATCCGGGGCCCCGCCCCGGTTGTCCAACTGCGCCTCGACGTAAGGGTTGGCGGGCAGGAGCGGCATCAGGCTCTGGGCAACCCGCCACTCGATGGCATTGCCCACCTGGACGTCTCCCAGCCCCAGGGGCGTCAGCGTCCCGTTGGTGTAATCCACGAGCGAGAACATCAGGACGCCGCCGGCGTTCATCAGGACGTCCACAGCATAGAGGTCCGTCGTGCCCGTGGAATCCCTGAAGATCGTCCAGAACTCCGACTGGCGCAGCGGGCTCGTGACGCCGCCCGTCTTGTCAACCGCCGGGCTGGTCACCGTCAGCGCCACGTTGTAGTACGTGTTGCTGGCATCGAACTGGAACGTGTCGATGTTCAGGTTTCCGGCGTAGGTCTCCCCCGCCACGTCGGTGAGGATGGTAGCGTATTCGCCGACGGTAGCGCTGCCGTCAAGAGTGGGCGAGGCCGAAGCCAGCCCCGCCGCCAGACCCAGTGCCACCACGAGCGCTACGATACCGAGCATGAGCCGTTTCATATACCCCTCCGTCCAAGACCTGGTTCGTCCAGGCGGGTCCCCCATAGTCCCGTTTCCCATGTTGAGGGCCAGCCCAAACGGTATCCGAGAAGAATGCTACGGGTAGTATGTCATTTTTCGGTCCAAAGTCAAACCGAAGGCGCGATATTATGGCGTTTTCCCCAGGCAAAGCACATCAGGATATACTTCGTGGACACTATGGTTTATCTGACGCGGCGGGGCTGAAACACATGGGGTCGCAGGGCGGGCGCATCCCCTGCCGCAATCCGGGCGCCTTCTCTGTGATCCAAGGAGCCGCTATTACTTGGGGTTGTGAGGGGTCAAACCCCTTATCCTTGGGCATCACCATGGGGGAGAAAAGGACTCAACAGGTAGGGTGCCAGCCGCAGTCTTGGTCCGCCCTGTATGGTGGCGGCCCTGCAACGGGGGGAAGGTCGCGACCTGCGTTCCCTACGCGAGGCTGACGGTCACCATCTGAAAATCCCCCATGAACTGAGCCAGCGTAATCTTCAGCAGGCCGTCGCTGGGGTTGCCGTCCCAGGCCCTGCCGTCATAACCGTATGTATTGTAAACGGTTACGTACGTCGTCCCCCCTTCTGTCACCACCTCCTTCACCATGTACGCGTGGTTGGTGTAAAAAGGACCCGTCACGTTCCACCAAGTCAGGGTGCTCGCCGCATGCCCCGCCGCCAAGTGTCCCGACAGCGCCGCGGCAAACCCAGTATCGTCCATGTAGAGGTAGTTCGTGCCCACCCCCGTCACCGCTTGGTACACTTCCGCCATCCAGCCGCCGGTCAACGCACTGTAGGCGTTCGTCCCGCCCCGGAACTGGGCGTAGGCCTTCTCCGCCAACGCCACCCACAACTCGTTCTCCGGCGTCAGCTTCGCGTAGCCGGGCGAACCGCCCGAAGCCGGCAACCACCCGTCCACGCGTACGTACACCGCCTGCGTCCCGCTGTAGAACCGGACCGCGTACGTCCCGTCCCCCATCGGGGCGATCATCTGTCGGATAACGCCCGGGTCCGTGTCCGCCAGCGACGCCAGGGAGGCCAGGAAGTAGCAGTCGCCCACGTTCCCTTGCCGGATGTCGTTGTACTCCGGCCCGTCAACAAAGAGAGGCCGCGAGGAGAAATCGGCATAGGCATACGCGGCCGCCGGATCGATGATGTCTTGACCGGCGATCTCGAGGGAGACGTACGGCGCCGGATCGGTGCTCGGCTGGTAGAAGGCAACGATTGAGTGCACGGCCCCGGCGGCCGTCTCCGCCGCCGAGACGTCGGCGATCCCGTCGGTACTGTCGGCCCAGAAACTGTCGAGGCCGTCCTCGCCATGCAGGGCATCGGACCCGCTGCCAACACTCACCAGCAGATCGTCACCGGCGCCCCCGTAGAGGGTGTCCGCACCGGTGCCCGCGCCGTAGACCGTATCGTTGCCATCGCCGGCGCGGGTCGTCACCGGCACGCTCACCGAATGCGTCACCCGGATCGTATCATCGCCCGCAAAACCGCAGATCGCCACGGAGGCAAACGGGCCGGCATAAGTATCGGTGCCCGCCGCCGTGGCCAGAATCAGCGCGTCGCCTGACTGCGAGAGCGTGATCGTGTCCGGGCCGTCCGTTCCGATCACCACAAGCTGGGTTCCGCTCGCCACCGAAACCGCGTGGGTCACGACAACACTTCCCGGGATGTACTCCTGACTGAGATCAACGGCGTTGACGGTCACTGTCGCCGTGGCGACGCTTGATTCGACCACACCGTCGCCGGCCCTGTATGTGAAGGCATCGCTCCCTGAGAAGCCGGGCGCCGGCGTATACGTGAACGACCCATCCGCATTCAGCGCGAGCTCGCCGTGCGACACGCCGCTCACCAGCAGGGCCGCGAGCGGGCCGCCGTCCGGGTCGGTGTCGTTGGCAAGAACGCCCGGGCCCGGTACCGTAAGGGCGGTATCCTGATCGAGACTGTAGGCGTCGCCCTGGGCCACGGGGGGAAAGAGGTTCGCCGGAATGGGCATCGTCGTGGAGGCGGTCCTGAGGAGGTACGACCCCGTCGTGCCGCCAAGGGCGGCCGCCTTCACGTAGTACGCCCGGCCCGCGACGACCGGGAAAATGACGGTCGCTTTCGCATCGCCCGGGTCGCCGCCGCGCACCAGCAGATTCCCCTGGGCATCATACACGGAGAGGTCGCACGACAGGCCCTGCCTCAGCACCCGGCGGGACTGCTCAACCTGCATGGCGCCCGTCTTCGGGGCGACGAAGACCCGGACGTCCACATCGCCGGCGTAGTTGATGACGCCGAATGCAACGCCGGCCCCCGTCGACCTCGCGACGTACAACTTGCGGGCCGTGGCCGGCGTGTTGCCACAATCGTCGTGCGGGTTGCTGGTAACGGTCAGGCAGTACGTTCCCATCGAGCCCCTGACGCCCGAGAGGCGCGCATAGTAGCTCTTGCCCGCGCTGACCCAGATCGTGGCCGCGCTGTCGAGCGTGCCCCGCGTGGCGTTGTCGTTCTGAGACAGGCGAGTCCCCGCGGCATTGTAGATCTGGAGGAACGGATCGAGGCCGCTGCCATCGGAGGCCACCTGCACGGTGAGCCTGCCTGTGCCGGGTGCTGAGAACCTGTAGACTTGATCCTCGCCGGCTTGCACAATGGCGCCGCCGACGGTGGAGGGATCCAGCGGCACCAAGGCCAAAGGCTGCCCCGACGCCGCCAGGTAGTCAAGCCAGGCCGAGCCACTCAGAAACAGACGTGGTTCCAGCGCCTCACACAGCACAGTAGGATTACCCTTGCTTCCCATCACCTTGTCCCTGGAGATGCAGCAGAAGACAGACTGCTTGCAGCGCCTGTTTCCCCCGTCTTACAGCATAGTGATCTCGTGCCTTGGGGCAAATCAGCCGGGGACTTTAAACCGAAAGGCGGGAACTGCGATCTGGCGAATCGCCATAAGCGCCGTTAAAACAAGGAGTTATGCCTGCGATTTCCCCCCACGAAACCCAAGCCCTCGCAGACCACATCGGACGCGGCCTGCGGGCGCAGGCCTGAAAACTGATGGGTTTATGCGCGCCCGCCGTCGGCGGTCGCAATGGGGTAGGGGTTCCTCTCATCAAGGTCCCCAGAGGACTTGCACCCCCAAGTCACACGCCATGCCTGGCGCGCAAAAAGAGGCGGCGGGCAAAGTGCCCGCCGCCTCGCGGTATCTCGGGATGTCGCCGGTTCCGCCTATTTCCTCCGCCGCGCGGCAAGGCCTGCCACGGCGCCAAGACTCAGGAGGACGAGCGTTGCCGGCTCGGGGATCGGGCCGGTCGAGATCTGATCGTCGGGCGCCTGGCCACGATTGTCCAACTGGGCCACCACCTGGGCCACAACGTACGGGGCGCCGGGCAGGAGCGGCATCATGCTCTGGGCGACCCGCCACTCGATGGCATCGGCAACCATGACGTCTGCCAGCCCCAGGGGTGTCAACGTCGCATTGGTGTAATCCACAAGCGTGAACATAAAGGGGCCGGCGGCGTTCATCATGACGTCCACGGCATAGAGGTCCGTCGTGCCGGTGGAATCTCTGAAGATCGTCCAGAACTCCGCCTGGCGCAGCTGGCTCGTGACGCCGCCCGTCTTGTCAACCGGCGGGCTGACCACCGTCAGCACCACGTTGTAGTAGCCGCCGCTCGTGTCGAACTGGAAGGTGTCGATGTCAAGGTGCGCGGCATAGGCGGTCTCGCCCGGCGTGTCGTAAACAACCTTGGCATACTCGCCGGCGTTGGCAAAGCCGTCGAGGGTCGGCGCGGCCCCAACCGAAGACCCCATGACAGCGACCGCGAATCCCGCCACCAGCAATGTGAGCATACGCATGGCAAGCCTCCTTGGACCCATTACCGCACTGCCGAAAACCGCACCCTCTGTCAGGTGCCATTGCGCCCTGAATCGGCCACAGCCCTCAGGCCATGCCCTGGCCGGCCCTACTCTTTCGGCCAGCCCGCACCGAAGGTCTGAAGCACGAACCCCCAACTACAGAAGGACGCCTTACGCGGAATCTCCGCGTACACGCACCTATTGACCACAGTATAACACGGATTCTGCCGCGGTCAAACCAGTCGCACGGAATTTTTTCTCGGCCGAAATGCCCTGATTTTGGGCCCGCCACAGGGGTCAGCGCTGCCTTGCGGGCACGATCCACAGGATCCCGTCATCTCCCGGCACGGTCTGGCCCCGCGAATGGGTGCTGCGGGTCGTGAAACAGAGGTACCCATCCGGCCCCTGGGCCGTCGCCCGCAGCGGCCCGCCGCAAGCGGCGGTACGTGTTCAGCGTGGTAGGAGATTGCCGGGGGGCACGGCCACATAGGGTAGCATGCACGGTCACGCAACGGCGCGTGACCGTGCCACCCACGCTATACAGGTACAAGCGGCGGGGCTGACTAGGAGCTCGTGCGCCGCAGCGCCTCGGTGTTTCGTTCCTGCTGGTGCCTTGGCTGTTGTCTCCGTCCCTCCGCCCCTACGGCTTCCCGATCATCTCCTTCCACCGCCAAACGAAGTGCTGGTAGTTCTCCCACGGCACGTCCGGCGGGATGAGGTGGTCGGGGAACGGAAGGCAGCGCCCGAGGGGAAGCATCGCCCGGACACGCTTCATCTCGGCGTCAATGGCCCGCCGGCCCGAGGCCATGGCCCGCTTGTCCATGCCGCCCATGGCATAGAGGCCGGGATGCTCGGCCACGAGGCGCGGAAGGTCGTTCCCCGCCTGGACCTCGTACGGGTAGATGACGGGCACGCCCGCCTCCAGGAAGAGGGGCG
>JAPLML010000479.1 GCA_026387055.1 Planctomycetota bacterium
ACTGCCAGTGCTCGCTGTCGGGGTGCTCGTTGACCGACATAATCTGATACCGATCATCACCGAGATGTCGAGCCTGGACGGGACGCCACACGTCCGTTCCCTCATCAAGAAGGTATAGGTAGATCGTCAATGAGAGTTCCGCGGACAATATTTATCTCCGCTTGCGTTTGCGGCCGGCCGGCGGACCGGACTTGCGTGGGTAGAGGGGCCGGCCAAGGCTTTTCTCCAGGCCCGCCGCGAACCCTCCAATCGCCAAGCGGACGCCCCCTCCGAAGGTGAGGACGCTTGCCTACCATTCGGACGCTAGCGCTACTCCTGTGGCTTTATCTCGACCTCGTATTTCCCAGGCTCGAACCAGTGCTGGTCGGTGATAACTTGGTTGCTCCTCCTTAGCCGAACCTCCCACGCCTCGCAGTTCAGAAGCACAATCTTGGTATTCACATTCGTCTCTATCACCAACTCCGCCAGTCTGTCGGTGCCCGGCTCCGCGCGCCCGTAGACCCCCATCAGAAGATTCTCAGGCTTGAGGTCGTCCTTTATGAGGTCGTCCTTTAGCTTCCCGCTGTAAAGCCACCTCCCGCGGTACTCTACCCCCTCCAGCACCCTAGTCTCTGATATGCCCAGCCCGTATGCCCCGCCGCCTGAAACGATGTAAAACGCCGGCCTCAGGCCATAATACTCTTTTTGTCCGTTCAGCTGCACATATAATCTCGGCTCAGCCTTCTCACCTCCCGTCTCGTGACACCCCAGTGGCGCGAGTAAGACACTGCAAGTTATAAGCATAGGCACAAATACAAACGCCCAGATACCCCGTGGCATTCTAGCTCCATTCAATCGCTGCGAACCACTTCCTCTCCGCCTACGGGCTTGTGAGAGTTCCGGGCGCACAATATTTATCTCCGTCTGCGTTTGCGGCCGGCCGGCGGACATGGCTTGCGTCGGTAGAGGGGGCGGCCAAGGCTTTTCTCCAGGCCCGCCACGAACCATCCCATCGCCCAGCGGACGCCCGGGCCGCGCGCGACGCGGCCATGGGCCACCGCTCCCCTCCTCCTCCAGGATGCTACCGCCGGGGCAAAGGCAAGTCAAGAAATCAAGATGGTTTCCTACGGCAGGCTGGAGGCCGCAGGCTGGAGGCGCCAGGCTATAGGTTGCAGGCGCTGCCCTTGCCTCACGCCGCACGCCCCGGTCGCCGCGGTGACTCTTCGACGGGCTGGGCGGCCAAATGCTGTTCGGCCTCGCCTTTCGCCGTGCCTAACAACACGCGCCCAGCGAGCTGGGCGGCTAAATGTGGCTCGGCGTCGCCTTTCGCCGTCCCGGTCCCTGATGCCTGCTCCCGCCGTTGGGCATTGGCTGTTACAAGCCGTGGCCTTCGTCCCTCCGTGCCTCTGTCCCTACTTCCCTATCCGTCGCCGGCCTGTGAAATCTTTCACGGAGCGAACGTAAGTCGCATTTCTGAAATGTGAATTACATCTACGGGCACCTTTCAAAATCGCGCGAGTTTCGATCAAATACAGCACAAGGGGGGGGGTCTGCGCGCGCAAAAACGAAAAAAGCGTTAAATTTCGTCTACCCCATCTTAACATTTTGAGGGTCGACCTGCCCTGGCGCTAGCGCCAAGGCCATTTTGTGGATAACTTCGGGCCTAAAAGGGGGGTTTTGGGCCCTCCAAAGTTGTAAGTGTGTTTTGCGCAGCGCGACTTACGTTCATCAAATGCGAAATGCGAAGTGCGAAATGCGGAATGGAAGAAGAAGCTCAACCTAGAACCTGGAACCTGGAACTTTGAACCTTGAACTGCCCTGCTATTCCTTCGTCAGTCGAACATCATGGATGGCGGACTGTCGCACGATCACAACGTCAGGGCCGGCAGCGCCAGGAGGTCTACCACGCCATCGGCGGCCAGGACGGGGTCGGGCGGCGGGGCGACTTCCCCGGCACTGCCCCACGCCAATGGCACGTCGGCCGACGCGGGCAACGAGACGGCCAGACCGGCGTCGGCTCCCCCTGTCGGGACAATCGCCAGCGGCGCGGCCGATGCTACGGCGTCATCGGGCAAGGCCGGCGACGGCACTTCGGTCGCGGGCTCCGCTGCGGCGGCAGACGCCGCCGTCACCTCGTCTGCCGAAGGCACCGGCGTAGGGCTGGAGTCGCCGGCCAGTGGCCCGGCGTCCCCGCCGCTCTGCGGGCCCGCCTGCGGAAGCGCCTCGCGGCCACGTCCGCCGGCAACGGCGGCGTTGTAGAGCGAGATGAAACCGTCGAGGTCGGCCGGCGTGACCCAGCCATCCGGGGCCGACGGGCCGAACCCCTCGCCGCGGAAGTCGGCATCGGGGCTGCCGGCCGCCCAAGCCTGCAGGAACCCCGCCAAGTCGGCATCGCCGACGGAACCATCGCCGTTGAAGTCCGCCGGCAGGCTGCCGACGTATAGGATGGCATCTCCGCCCGCGGTGCCGTCGCCGGTAGGCAGGTCCGCCGGGCCATAGACGTACCCTCGCCCGCTTCCGCCGCTCTTCGGCTCGCCGTCGAGCAGGCGGCCTGCGGCGTCGACGGGCACACCGGCGCTGCCCTTCAGCATCACCTTCACCCAGGTATCGACCGCCAGGCCGGCATCGAGTGCGATGGTCATCGCGGTGGTGCCCGAGCCGGTCACGGCGGCCTGCCTCAGCTCGCCCGTCGTGATCTCGGTGCCGCCCACGAACGCGACCGTCTGAACGGTAACGGCGCCCCGGGGGAACTTCACCGGCTGGCTGAACCTGACGGTGATGGTGCGGACGCCGCCTGCGCCGGGCACGATGCCCGAAGGCCCGAGATCGGGTCGGCCGTTGACCTCCACGCCCACGACGCGCGGCGCTTGGGCTGTGGAGTTGGGGCGGCCGGGCGTCCCGCCCACCGGACCGGAAGCCCAGTACGCGACATCGTCGGCATAGGCGTTCGCCCAGATGCGTTCCAGCGACGGCCCGTAGCCATCGGGCGGCTTGGGCCACGGCGGATCGTCGGTATAGGTCACCTCATCCACGATGCACTGGGCCACCGGGTCCACGGTCCCCGCCCAGGCCGCGCTGCCGGGCCGGACGAGCCTCACCAAGTCGCCGTCGTTGCTGAGGCCCAGGTCGCAGGTGTAGGAGTAGATGGGGACCGAGGCGGGGATGGCGTACGCCTGCCGGAACCAATCCGCGCTGCCGTGCTGGACCACCAGGGCGTAGCCGCCGGCCGGGATAACCGCTCCTGCGGGGAACTCGTAGGCCACTCTCGAAACAACGGCCCAGGTCCGGTCGGGGTTCCCAGGTTCGTAGAGGGGCACGTCGGCGCTGGTCCGGTTGTAGAGCTCGATCCACTCCACGGTGTCGTCCTTCGGGTGATACATGAACTCGTTGATGATCACGGGGCCGACCATCGGGGGGCCGTTGGGGCCGCCCAGCGTCGGCGACGCCATCTCCACGAAAACCGTCTCTCCGGAGCTCTTGGTGTGCCGGCCGAAGGTCACGTCGTACTCCATGGGGCCGAACGTCGCGCGTTCGAGGATGCGGGGCACGGTGCTGTCGACGATCCCCGTCAGAAGCAGGTCGCCGCCGTGGACGCCATCGAGGACCAGATCGTCCGGCCACGCGCCGCCGCCGGGGTTGAAGGCCGACTCGGGAATGACATAGTAGCCGAGACGGCCCAGGACGGTGCCGGCGGGGATTTCGTACCAGCCCTTCTGGCCCACCAAGGCCCAGCCGCCGATGTAGACGGGGGCGTCGGTGATGTTGCGCAGCTCAATCCAGTCGCCGCCTGCGGTGCGGGCGTTGGCGCGGAGCTCATTGATCAGCACGCCGGCCGGCGCGAACGTGAGGGCGGGGTCATCGGCCCCGGGGGTGCCGCCCCAGAGGGAACTCGGCCGCCATTCGTCCGCCGCCGTGCCCCGGTAATCCAGGTTGCGCGTCATCGAGAACCCGTAGCCGCTGGTTCCCGCGACCGGCGTCTCGGTCAGACTGTACGAGACAGCGTCGATGGGCGTGTTGATGGGGGCGACCAAGGCGATCGCCTCGCCTTCGTCCCTGAGCTGGCCGTCATATTCGCCGGCGACCGGCAGGCCGGGGCCGTAGCGGGCCCGGAAGGCCGTCCGGTTCTTGACGACAAGGACGTGCCCGCCGGGCGCGAGCTCCTGGACGTCCGAACCCGTGAAGTCGAAAGCGATCCCGTCGGTGAAGCGCACACCGGTGAGGACGAGCGCCACGGGGCCGGTGTTCGTCAGTTCGATGAACTCGAACTCGTCGTTGCCGACGTTGGGCTCGAGCCCCCGGTGCGGCGCCGGGTTGCACATGACCTCCGTAATCCGCAGGTAATTCTGGAGGTTCCCCACAACGTCCGTGTAGACAAGACCGGCCGCGAGGCCCGTCAGCGTCTCGCCGGGGGCGAGGGTGAACAGGTCGGTCCGGCCGGTGACGGGGTCGAAATCGCTGTCCAGCGATTCGTCGGCGCCCTGGTCGCCGAGGGTGAGCGCGTAACCATCGCGCGTAAGCAGTTCCAGCCGATAGCTTCCGGGCAGGAGATTGGCGAACACGAGGTCGCGCCAGCCGTAGTCGTCGGGGTTGATGTCCGCGCCCACGAGCCTGACGGATACCACCTGCCCGGCGGCATCCGTGAGGTAAGCCACGGATTCCCCCCCGACGCGCGGCTCGTTCGCATCCCTGATCCCGTCGCCGTCCATATCCCACCAGAGGTCGGCCTGGACGGAGGCCAGGGGCACAGGAGGGGTGAGCGATGCATTGACGTCCCGGTTGTGCTGACGGTCGGCCAGCGTGACCGTTGGCGCCGTCCACCAGGCGCCGTCGAAGCCCAGGACCTTGACCACGTACTGTCCCGGCGCGAGGCCGAAGAAATTGTAGCGTCCGTTGTCGGTGGTCCTTGTGGCCGCCACGAGGTCGCCCGCGGCGGTAAACACGTCCACCGGCACATGCGGGATTCCGCCGCCCACGGTGCTGCACACCAAGCCGCTGATGGCGGCGGTCTTGACGGCCGCGCCCTCGTCGATGCCAGGGGTCCCGCCAGGCACTGTGCCGAGGACCCAGGGGATCTTCGGGTCGGTTCCGCCCTGGACCAGGGAGAGCCCTCCGCCATTGTCTCCCCCCCACCAGGGCCAGTAGGAGAGGGTGTCGACGGCCCTGTTGATGGGTGCCACCAGCGTCAGGACCTCGCCGTCGTCATTGAGGCGGCCCGCGTACTCGCCGGCGATCGGAAGGCCGGGGCCATAGCGCGACTCGAACGCGGCCCGGTTCTTGACGACCAGGACGCGCTGGCCGAGGTCGAGAGACGTTACAGCGCTGCCGGTGAAATCGAAGGCCACGCCATCGACGAACCGGACGCCCTTGAGGTCCAAGGGCCACGGCCCGCGGTTCGCCAGTTCGATGAACTCGAAATCTTCCTCGACATGGCCGAAGCCGTCCGGCGGGAAATACATGATCTCGGTAATCCGCAGCCCCTGGGCCAGCGCCGTGGCCATGTCGATCAGGCCGGCGTCAAAGGTCAGACTGCCCGGGCCCGAGCCGAGCACGAAGACCGACGTGCGACCGGTGCCCAGGCCGGTGTCGCTATCGCGGGAATCATCCGCCCCCCGGTCCTGGAGCGTGAAAAGCCTGTCGGCAGGCGCGACGAATTCAAGGGAGTAATAGCCCACGGGCTGCCCGCTGAACAGGAAGGCCCCGCCGGAGTCGGTGACCCGCGTGGCCACCACGTTGTCGGCCATATCGCGGAGTCTGACGGTCACCCCCGCGACGCCGGTCTCGATGGGCTCGCGGATGCCATCGGCGTCGTCAAGCCAAACGGTGCCGCTCACCACGACCGGCGAGACATCGAGGAACAGGCGGGTCTCGAGAGTTTCCAAGGAAGGAATTAGCGCGGGCCGCATGAGAGGTCCCCTTCTCTGTCCTTTGTTAAGGGACGCGTACAGGAACTGGCGCGGCACCAGCCCTGGACAACTCAAGTCTAGCCCGGCGACGCGGGCGCGTCAACAGATTTCCTGGCGGATTTCCTGACGTATCAGTATCCGTCGGCGGAAGGTGGCGCACCGGGTTCCTCCGGC
>JAPLML010000035.1 GCA_026387055.1 Planctomycetota bacterium
GTATGCCAAATCCTCGGTCCCCCCACAACCAAA
The DNA here is from genome assembly GCA_026387055.1 of Planctomycetota bacterium. GTDB lineage: Bacteria > Planctomycetota > Phycisphaerae > FEN-1346 > FEN-1346 > JAPLML01. The sequence continues at coordinate 34 of JAPLML010000035.1, forward strand.
AACCGCGCGGTATGGTAATCCCTCAGTTTCGGGTGGCATGGCCACGAGCTGTTGCGTGGCCATGCGCCCCGAAGTTCGCAGGAACATGGCCACGCAAAGGCGCGTGGCCATGCCACCCCCGAGGCCTTACGCGGTATGGCCTACTTGCCCTGCCCCGGCTCCGCGGCGCGGGTGCGGAAAAGGAAACCGGCCTGCTCCGTCTTGTCCTCGCCCAGCGCCCGGATTTTCCAGCGATACCAGGTGTCGCCCTTGAGCTGCTTTGAGTCCCTGAGGTCGCCCGTCAGGACGACGCCGGCGGGCGGATGAAACGGGTCCAGCGAGGTCGGGCTGACGTCGTGCAGGCCGCTGGCGAACGCAATCTGTCTGCCTTCCGCGTCCGGCTTCGGCGGCTGGGCGGTCTGTCCAAACTCGAGAAGCGTGAAGGAGACGAGCCGCGGGGCGCCCAGAGCGGACGGCAGTCTCCACGTGAACGTGGGCGTGAGGGTCGCCTCCTGGCCCCCGTCGCGCGGCTCGACGGCTTGGATGTGCTTCTCGGGGGGCGCCTCCGGCGGCTTCGGTGCGGGCGGGGCGGGCTCCGACTTGCAGCCGGCTGAAAGCGTGAGCGCGCTTACGAGGGCGAGGACTACAAATCTCAACATGTAGAACTCCTTCTCCACTCGGCCGGGCGCGGCCCCCGCACGATGGGCCGATACAGGGTGTCCCGTTCGACCGGCTCGCCGCCGGCCCCCCGAATGAGGCCCACGAGGTCCGCCGTCGTCAGGCCCTGCGGCGTCCGCGCCCCTGCCGCGTGCGTGATCTCCTCGCGGATGACGGTGCCATCCATATCATCGGCGCCGAACCGGAGGGCCACTTGAGCCAGATCCGGCGTCAGCATGATCCAGAACGCCTTGAGGTGCGGGATGTTGTCCAGCAGGAGACGGCTGGCGGCCATCGTCGCGAGGTCGTCCACGGCCGTCGGGCCGGGCAGGTCCGCCAGGCGCGTCCCCTCGGGATGGAAGGGCAGGGGGATGAACGCGGCGAAGCCCCCCGCCTCGTCCTGGAGCTCGCGCAGCGCCAGCAGGTGGTCCACCCGGTGGGCCGGCGACTCCACGTGCCCATAGAGCATCGTGGCGTTGGTCGGCATGCCGAGGCGGTGCGCCTCGCGATGGACGGCGAGCCACTCTGCGCCGCTGATCTTTCGCGGGGCGATGCGGCGGCGGACCTCGGGATCGAAGATCTCGGCCCCGCCGCCCGGCAGGCCCGCCAGGCCCGCGGCCTTCAACCGCGCGAGGACTTCCGCCACCGGGAGGCCCGCCTTCTTCGCGGCGTAGTGCACCTCGACCGCCGGGAACGCCTGGAGGCAGACCTCGGGAAACGCCTCGCGCAGGCGCCCGAGGAGATCGAGGTAATAGTCGAGGCCGATGTCGGGATGCAGGCCGCCCACGAGGTGAATCTCAGTGACCCCGGCGGCCACGTCGGGCCGGGCGCGCTCGACGACTTCGTCGGCGGTCAGCAGGTAGCCGCGCTCCTCCCCGGCCCCCGCCCAGAACGCGCACAGGTCGCACCGATTCTCGCAGCGGTTCGTGAAATTGACATGCGTGTTGGCTATGTACCACGTGCGCAGGCCATGCTTGCCGCGCCGCACGCGGTCGGCCATCGCCCCGACGTCCAGAAGGTGGCGCGGCTCGAAGAGCGCCAGGCCGTCCTCGCGCGCGAGGCGCTCGCCGGCCTCGACCTTCGCTTCGATCGTCTTGAGGATGCTTGCCACGCTTACCTCTAGGCCTGGTGGCACGGCCGGCTTGCCCGGCCGTGGGGAACCTGTCGAGCGCTCAGCCACGGCCGGACAAGCCGGCCGTGCCACACTTCTTCCCCCCAATAGCGCGGCGGTCAGGAGACCCGCCGCTAGAGGAGACCTGCTATCCCACCACGTTGAACGCGCGGACCTCGAACGCGACGCCCAGGTCCCGCTCGGCCAGACGCCGGACGGCTTCCAGGTCAAGGCCCGGGACGGCGACGGCGGTGGCGCGGACTGAGGGGATGCAGCCCTTCGCTCGCCGCAGAAAGTCGCACGCCGCCGCGAAGGCGTTCGGAACCGTCGGCCGGCACCTGGCCGTTGGTGTTCAGGCGGGTCCGCAGGCCCCAGCGCGCTTTGACGGCGCGGGCCACTTCCTTGATGACCTCCAGCCGCAGCGTCGGTTCGCCGAAGCCGCAGAAGACGATCTCCTCGTATTGCGGGGCGCCGCCCTGGTCGAGCGCGGCAAGGATTTCTGCGGCGCTCGGCTCGGCGGCCAGGCGAAGGTTGTGGCCTTTCACGATCAGCTCGCCCGTGGAACGCGGGCAGAAGACGCAACGGTTCGAGCACGCGTTGGTCACGTTGACGTAGAGGCTCCGGCGGATCGGATACACCAGGCACTGCCCGCCCGACTTCAGGGGCAGGCCGAAGAGGTTCGCCGCATTGCGCCGCGTGATGCGCCGCACGTCGTCCTCCGACAGGCCGTACAGGTTCGCCAGGAACCGGATCACGTGCACCACGTAGGCCGGCTCGTTCACTTTGCCGCGCAGGGGCACGGGGGCGCAGTACGGCGAGTCGGTCTCCACCAGGAGCCGCTCCAGGGGCACCGCGCGGGCGGCCTGGCGGACGTTCTCGGAGTTCGGGAACGTGACGATCCCCGAGAACGAGACGTAGAAGCCGCGGGCCAGCGCCTCGCGCGCATAGTCCGGCGCGCCGGTGAAACAATGGAAGACGCCGCGCGGCATCGCGCCGGCGGCATCGAGGGCGGCCAGCGTGTCGGCCTCGGCCTCGCGCGAGTGGATCACGAGGGGCAGGTCGAGGTCGAGGGCCAGCCGGATGCCGCCCGCCAAGACGGCTTGCTGGGCGGGCCGCGGCGAATGCTCGTAGTGGTAGTCCAGGCCGAACTCGCCGACGGCCACCACCTTCGGCTGCTTCGCCAGGTCCGCGAGCATGGGCCAGTCCACGGCCTTCACCTGGCCGGCAATATGGGGATGAAAGCCGACGGCCGCGTACAGGAGCTTCTCACGCTGCACAAGCTCGACGACTTGGCGGTTCTCGACCGGCTCGGTGCCGACGGTGATGACGGCCTCCAGGCCCGCCTCCCGCGCGCGGTCCAGGACTCCCGGCAGGTCATCGGCCAGCCGGCCGTAACTCACGTGGGCGTGCGAATCGACAGCAAGCTCCAAGTTCAAGGCTCCACGTTCAAAGCGCGCGTGTGGCACGGCCGGCCTGCCCGGCCGTGGGGAATACGTGCTGACATCGCCACGGCGGGGCAAGCCCGCCGTGCCACAGGGGTCACATCAACTGCCCCGAGACGCCGAACGCCCCGGGATAGTGCCGCACGTCCGGCCGCTTGCGGTCCTCGCCCGCAAATCGGACGGCGATCACGTCGAAGCGGGCCGGGCGGTCCATCGCGCGGCGGTCCGCGAGAAACTTCTTGGCCGCCCCGATCACCCGGCGGCGCTTGGCCGGCGTCACGGTCTGCTCCGGCGAGATTTCCGGCTCCCGGCCGTCCTCGGTGGCGCGGCTGCGGACCTCGACAAAGCAGAGGGTGCCGGACCGTTTCTCCTGCGCCACCAGGTCCACCTCGCCTTGGCGGTACGTCACGTTGCGGGCGATGATGCGATAGCCGTGGTTCCTCAGGAACTTCTCGGCCGCCTTCTCGCCCGCCCGCCCCGTCTCCTGGCGCGGCGTGCGCTGGCGGGCCTTCTTTCGGAGGAAACCGAAGATGCTGAGCATGCGTGCCTCGCGTGCGACCGCTGGGCCGGTTACCCCTGAGATTCTAGCCGTGCGGCAGGCGGCTTGTCCACAGCCGAGGCCGCGGGCGGGCCGAATTTGGGTTGCATCGGCCGCGCCTTGCCGATATAGTAACGCGCCTGAGGTTGCTCGGTGGGCCCGAAAAGGGTGGTCCCGACGACCCTTTCAAGGCGACGAGCGGGCGTAGCTCAGTGGTAGAGCGTCACGTTGCCAACGTGAATGTCGTGGGTTCAAGTCCCATCGCCCGCTCCAATGGCCTTGCGGCGTAAGCGGCTCGACGAGGACCGTGGCTCCGGGTCTTTCGAGACCGCTTTTTTTGTCGCCCGGATTGAGCGGGCGCGGGGTGTAGAATGGCATTGAGCCGCCCCGCTTGCGGGGCGAGCGTTTCTCGCAGCCAAGCGAAGGAGTCACGACAATGGAAGTGACGGTGGAAGTTCTGGCGGCGTGCAGGAAAAAGCTCTCGATCAGCATCCCCCCGGAGGAGATCAAGGCGAAGTTCGAGGAGCGGTTCAGGGAACTGGAGCGCGAGGCCCAGGTGCCCGGTTTCCGCCCCGGGCGGGCGCCCCGGCGCCTCGTCGAGAAGCGGTTCCACGAGGCCGTGACCGAGGAGGTCCGCGCCAAGCTCGTCGCCGAGGCCTTCGAGAAGGCCGTCAAGGAGCAGAACCTTGACGTCATCGGCGACCCGGAAATCGACCCTGCCGCCATCAAGATGTCCGACGACGGGCCGCTCACGTTCTCGATTGAGCTCGAGGTGCGGCCGGAGTTCGAGCTCCCCGACTACACGGGCATCCCCGTGAGCGCCGAGCGGCCGGAGGTCACCGACGAGGGCGTGACGCAGGCCTTGGAGCGCCTCCGCCATTCCTACGGTCGGCTGGAGGGGGTCCTGGCCGACCAGGCGATCCAGCCCGGCGACTTCCTGACCTGCGACCTGACGATCCAGGCCGGCGAGACCATGGTCTACGATCGGCAGGGCGTCCGGTTGCCCGTTATCCCCGTCGCCGTCGAGGGGATTCGCCTGGACAACCTGCCGGACCTCCTCAAGGGCGCCAAGGTCGGCGACACCCGCTCAGAGAAGATCACGATCGGCCAGGACGCCGAGCGCGAGGACGTGCGCGGCAAAGAGGCGGAGGTCCGCATCAAGATCAACGCCGCCGAGCACATCGCCGAGCCCGACAACCTCGCCCTGCTGAAGACCATGGATTATGAGGACATGGACTCCCTGCGGGCGGGCCTCCGCCGCCAGCTCGAAAGCCAGAGCGAGGCCGCCTACAGCCGCGCCCAGGAGCAGGCGATCGAGCAGTGGCTCCTGGAGAAGATTCCGCTGGAGCTTCCGACCGCCCTGACCGCGCGGCACGCCAACCGCCTGCTGGAGCGGCGGGTGAGGGACCTCCAGTACCGCGGCATCCCGGTCGACGAGATCGAGAAGCGCCTCGGCGAAATCCGCGGCGCTACCACCGAGGGAGCGGCCCGCGACCTCAAGCTCCACTTCATCCTCGACGCGATCGCCAAGAAGGAGAAGGTGGAGGTGACCGACGCCGAGGTCGACGCCCGCGTGCAGATGATCGCGATGCAGTACGGCCGCAAGGCGGACCGCCTGCACGAGGAGATGGAGAAGCAGGGCACGCTCGAGAGCCTCAAGCAGCAGATCCTGGAAGACAAGGTCCTGCGGGCGCTCCTGGAGAAAGCCAAGGTTACAGCGCCGGGCGGCGAGGCGAAGGTGGAAGAGAAGCCCGCCGAGGCGGCCCCTCTGGCGCCCGAGCCCATGGCCGAGGAAAAGGCGCCTGAGAGTGAATCCCCGGTCACCGAGGCGAAACCCGAGGACAAGCCGGCCGAAGGCGCCGCCCCCGGCGAGGTGGAGTCCACCTGAGCCGGCCCCGCGTGTGCGGTAGGGTAGAATGATGTATTGAAAGGCGCAGGTTGGCGGATAGGGAGGAAGCAATAACCGATGGCCAATCATCCGAACGGCTTTGACGCGGCGGGCCGCCTGGTGCGTCCCTACGCCGCCATGGGGCCCTACCAGCAGCAGCGGTGGCTCACGCTCTCCGACCTCCTGCTGGAGAACCGCATCGTTTTTCTGGAGGGCGTGATCGACGACGTGGCCTCCAACAACGTGGTCATGAAGCTCCTGTACCTTCAGAGCGAGAAGCGGAACCAGGAGATCAGCCTTTACATCAACTCGCCCGGCGGCTACGTCTCGAGCACGCTGGCCATCTACGACACGATCCAGTTCCTTGACTCGCCGGTCGCCACGTTTGCCATCGGCCTGGTGGCGAGCGGGGCGGCGCTCCTGCTGGCCGGCGGGCGCAAGGGGAAGCGGTTCTCGCTGCCGCACGCCAAGATCATGCTCCATCAGCCGGCGGGCGAGGTGGGCGGGCAGGCGGCCGACATCGAGATCGCCGCCAAGGAAGTGCTGAGGGACAAGGAGACGCTCATCAAGATCTTCGCCGAGCACACCGGGCAGGACCCGGAGAAGATCCGCCGGGAGACCGAGCGCGACCGGTACTTCCCGCCCCAGGAGGCCACGGAGTGGGGCCTCGTGGATGAGGTCCTCGAGCACCCGGTGGAGGCGAAATGACGTAGGCCGGGGCGAAGCCCCGGCTCAGGGTCGGTGCGGCAGGTGTGACGCCGGGGCGTTGCCCCGGCCTACAGGAGGAGCAGGGACGTGAACGAGCGCGATCAACTCATCCCGATGGTCATCGAAAGCACCGGCCGCGGCGAGCGGGCCTACGACATCTACAGCCGCCTTCTCAAGGACCGCATCATCTTCATCGGCGGCCCGATCGAGGACGACACGGCCAACCTCGTGATCGCGCAGCTCCTGTTTCTCCAGAACGAGAACGCAGATTCGGATATCTCGATCTATATTAACTCCCCCGGCGGGGTCATCACCTCCGGCATGGCCATCTACGACACCATGCAGTTCGTCGGCTGCCCCGTCGCCACCTACTGCCTCGGCCAGGCGGCCAGCATGGGAGCGGTGCTCCTGGCGGCCGGGACGAAGGGCAGGCGCTACGTTCTGCCGAACAGCCGCCTCATGATCCACCAGCCGCACGGTGGCGCGCGCGGCACGGCCACCGACATCAGCATCCAGGCCGAGGAAATCCTGCGGATGCGCCAGCGCCTCAACGAGATCCTGGCCCATCACACCGGCCAGAGCGTCCAGAAGATCGAGGAGGACGTGGACCGCGACCGCTTCATGTCCGCCGAAGAGGCGGTCGCCTACGGCCTCGCCGACCAGATCATCCAGTGCCTGCCCAAGAAACAGAAGTGACATGGCCTTGATTTAGAGCCTATCCGAATAACCACATGCTCATCACACGAGGGGTGCCACTGGTTGCCTGCAACCAGTGGCCCGGAAATCACGGCTTGCAAGCAAGCCGTGGCACCCAGGGCAACGGGTTATTCGGATAGGCTCTTAGCTCGACTTTTGCCATTTTGGAGCAGGTGAAAAAGCCCATATGCAGCAAGTACTTACGAGCTTGCCGAGTTCTTGCACACCCTCGAAAGCCGATGGTGTTCAAATAATCCCAAGCCATTTGCCGAGAACCTTGGCAATTCCGGGGTTTTGCACCGCGGCAAATGGCAAAAGTCGAGCTTAGCCGCCCCGCCTGCGGGGCGGCTAAAGGCTTGGTTAGAAGCCCAGGTCCGCGCCTTCGTGGGTCGCCAGGCCGATCTGCTCCATGCTTCCACGCCGGCCGTTGTACCACAACATCCACCGCCCGCCTTCGAGGACCGCGAAGGGCTTGTAGCACGCGTCGTGGTCCCACGTGTCCTTGCCGGGCCGGAGGATGGGGTTCGCGGGGTGGCGCTGCCAACCGCTGACCCCGTCCTTCGACCGCGCGATGCCGATCTGGGCATTGTCCTCATCGCGGAAGCCGATGTAGAACATGAGGTGCCACTCGCCCTGCCGCACGACCTGGCAGGCCGTCACCTTGTGTCTCTCCCACGCGCTGGCCGGGTCGGCGGCGAAGATGGGGTTGGTCGCGTGCTTGGTCCATACCAGGCCGTCGGGGCTGGTGGCGTAGCCGATGGCGTTGGGCTCGTACTGTTCGCCGCCGGAGTACCATAGGCGGAACAGCCTGGCCTGGGCGTCCCAGATCACGTGCGGGCACATCAGGGCCACCTTCTCCCACGGCTTCTCAGGCGTCAGAACCGGCTTGTCGCTCATCCGCTTCCACGTCTTGCCGTCGGGGCTGGTCGCGTAGCCGATCCACGAGTGGCCGCGGGCCTGGCCGGTGTACCACAGATGATAGCCGTCGTCGCGCTTGAGCACGGCGGGCCGGTTGATGTCGGCCTCCCAGTCGGTGGCCTTGTTCGGGCCGAGGACGATCTCGGGTTCGCTCCAGCGGATGCCGTCGGTGCTTTCCGTCAGGGCCAGGCTCGCCCGCGGCCGCCAGGAGAACCACATCCGGAACTTGCCGCCGTCCTTCAGGAGCGCCACGTCGAAACACGTGCCGAGCTTGCCGCCGAGGACCGGACTGGCGGGCGACTTGACCCAGCCGGCGCCCGTCTCGGCGGGCGGGTCCGGCGCGGCGGGCGGCGGGAGCTTCCCCGTCACGCGCGAGAGCTTCTCGGACATCGCGATCTCCTTGCCGTCGGCCAGGACGCGCAGGCCCGCCCCTTTGCCGTAGCGCGAGCCGGTCTTGTCGTAGAGGATCGTGAGGACCCGCCCGCGGTAGAGCACGTTGTCGAGGCAGAAGTAGTCCCACGCCCCCTCGGGCACCAACGGATTCACTTCCACGACCTCATTGGCCCGCGGCCGCAGGCCCACGAGGCCGCTGATTATGAGATCGCAATACGTCGAGTGGTTGTAGTCCTTGCCGCGCTCCTCGCCGCCCTTGCCGGCGTCCCACGTCCCGTTCTTCCACGTCTTGAGGCGGGTCCGCGCGATCCAGTCGCCCGTGAAGGGGTTGAGGTTCTCGTCGATCCAGGGCGCCGCGCGGCCGTCGTCGAGCTTGAGGCGGTGCGACTTCGTGTAGATACGGAGGAGGTCGACGTAGTCCTTCGCCGTCACGGCTGTCTGGGGCGGGCCGTTGAGGAGGTTCGCCATCGCGGTCAGCGTCACCGCCGTGGCGTACGGCCAGCTCGGCCCGTTCCACTGGCACTCGTGGCCCTGGTAGGAGATCGTGAATTTCGGATGGCGCTGCTCGGCCGTGGTGGGGCCGAAGGGGGCGTAGAAGCTCTTCGGGTCCATGATCTGTTTCCAGGCGACGGCGTACGCCGCCTCCGGGAGGCTGAAGTACCACGGGGTGTAGCCGTAGAGGTCGCGCACGTCCGCGAGCTTCGTGTCCGGGCCGCGCGGGAGCACCTTGAAGAACTCCGCCTGGCCGTCCCAGAGCTTCGTCTCGACGAGCCGCTTGAGCGCCGCCGCCTTGTCGCGATACTGCCGCGCCAGGTCGGGCTTGCCGGCCAGGTCGGCGATCTTCGCGATGGCCACGGCGTCGCCGTACATGTAGGAGTTGATGGTGGGCCGGTAGCCGCTGCCGCCGATGGACATCTCGCCGCCGTCGCGGTCATCGATCTGCCAGAAGAGGCCGCCGGGATCGAGGTTCGACTTCTCCCACGCCTCGTAGTTCCTCACGAGGTCCGGAAGGAGGTCCAGCAGGAGCGTGTCATGGCCTGTCACCAGGTACCGCGCCCACAGGGCGTCGGCGGCCCAGAAACTGTATCGCCGCGGCTCGCCGCCCTTGCGGAACCAGAAGACCGAGTAGTCGTCGAGGTACTTCGGATCGTGGAGCCAGCGGCCCTCGTAGAAATGATGCCCGGCGGCACAACTGATGGAGTTATGTTTGCCTGCCCAGCCCACCTTCGGCAGGAACTCGGTGATGATGAAGCCGTCGGGCGTCTCCTTGATGTGCTTGCGGTACGTCCACCAGCGGAAGTAGTCGATCTCTTCGAGGTCCTTCTCGGGGCACTCGAAGAGCGGGACGCTCGTCTTGAGAAACTCCCACGCCGCCGCGTTCGGGACGTGCTGCGCATAGAGTTCGCGGTCGCCCGCGTTGAAGGCATCCACGTAGGACTTGAGGCGCTCGGGTTTCAGGACGGCCGGCCCGGACCGCTGGGCCGCCAGGCACGCCGAAGCGGCCGCCAGGGCCGCCAACCCCGCCATCGCCACAGTCTTCATCGGCCGCCTCCTCGGGCAACATCGCTTCCGTGCCGCAGACCCCAGACTTTCCAGAACCTTGCGGCACGCCCCCGGAACCAGTAGAATCCAAATGCATGAGTGTGTCGGCGTCCGCCCTGCGGTTGGGCCACGCAGCAGGTTCCTTCCTGGAGGCCAGACCATGATGCGCCTCATTGCCGTGCTGCTGTCGCTGGCGGTGTGCCTTGCCGGCTGCGGCCAGACGCAGGCGGTCCGGGAAGAAAAGGCCGTCAACGCGATCCTCAAGTTGGGCGGCGAAGTGACCAGGGACGAGAAACTTCCCGGCCGGCCAATCGTAGAAGTTTACCTGATTAGCACCCCAGTGACGGACTCCGATCTGAAGGACCTGAAGGAACTCAAGGGCCTGCAGGAGCTGGTCCTCACCAGCACCAGAATCACGGACGCCGGCCTGAAAGACCTGAAGGAACTTAACGACTTGCAGAGACTCGGTCTCAGTCGCACCCAGATCACGGACGCTGGCCTGGGGCGACTGAAGGAACTCAAGGGCCTGCAGCATCTCAGCCTCAGCT
>JAPLML010000276.1 GCA_026387055.1 Planctomycetota bacterium
AGCCGATGGCGACCCGGTTGCTCGGCGCGGGGCGGTCCTCGGCCCCAGTCGCCGACGCGGGCACAACGTAGGGGCCGATCGCGGCGGCGCCGAGGGCGCCCGCCGTCGCCTTGAGCAGGCCGCGGCGGGTTATGCGAAGGTTGTCATATATCATTTGTCACTTGTTTCTTGGCCGTTGGCCGTTCACTCCGCACTCCGCAGTGGAACACGCGCCCAGCAAGCTGGGCGGCTAAATGTTGGCGCCGGGCATCGTTCGCCGTTCACTCCGCATTCCGCACTCCGCACTCCGCACTGGAAAACGCGCCCAGCAAGCTGGGCGGCCAAATGTGCCTGGTCGTTCGCCCTTCGCCGTTCACTCCGCACTCCACATTCCGCACTCCGCACTGGTTTACGCCAGCCCCCACTTGCGGCAATTCTCGAACGACACCTTGGCGGCCTCGATGGGCTGAAGCGGCACGCACGTGTCCTGCTCGATGCAGATCCACTCCGTGCCGCCGTCCTTGCAGGCCTTGATGATGTTCGGCCAATCGAGGATCCCTTCGCCCACCGGGACCATCGGCTTGTCGGGCCCCGGCCCCATGTCCTTGAAGTGCGTGACCTGGATGTGGCGCGCGAACTTCCGGAGGTACTTCACCGGGCTCTCACCGCCGTGCTGGACCCAGTAGGTGTCGATCTCGTTGTGGACGAGCTTCGGGTCCACCGACTCGAAAAGGATATCGTAGCCGTACTTGCCGCCGAACTTCTGGAACTCGAAGGAGTGGTTGTGATAGCCGAGGCGCAGGCCCGCGCCTTTCAGCTTCGCGCCGATCTCGGTCATGATTCTGCCGAGGGTCCGCCAGCCGTCGGCGCCCTGGCGGCGCTCCTCCGGGAGCCACGGCACGATGGCCCACTCGGTGCCCAGGTCCTTGACCATGTCGACGGCGGCGCTGAAGTCCTTCTCGAGCATCTCCAGGCCGACGTGCGTGCCGGCCGACCCGAGGCCGAGATCGTCCATCGCCTTCTTGATCCCGCGGGCCGTGCACTTGTGCAGGCCGCTCACCTGCACGGCCTTGTAGCCGATCCCGGCGACGGCCTTGAGCGTCCCGGGGTAATCGGCGTCACACTCATTGCGAAGCGTGTACATCTGCATGGCGACGACGGGTTGGCGGGCCACGGTCCGGCTCCTTTCGGTCAGTGCACGTTCTCCCTGCGGCGATTGTACTTGGGCGGGCGGCACGGACAATGAAAAACCCGTGAGATCGCGGCACGGCGGGGGGACGTTGCGCGGCGGGTAAGGAGACCCGTACGTGTTTAGCGTGATACGAGATTGCCGGGTGGCACGGCCACGCGCCGTTGCGTGACCGTGCACGGTCACATGGGGAAGCAAGCACGGCCACGCAACGGCGCGTGACCGTGCCACCCGCCAGGTCACGTCGATCCGCCGAATTCCTGTCGCTTGGCCGAGCGGGCCGCCGATAGAGTTACGTCTTTTGCTTCCGGCTCTCTGCCACAGGGCACGCGCCGCAAGGCGAACGAGATCCCGACAAAAGGGACGAAAGGAGACACGCGATGGACGTTGTCATTTGCCGGAGCTACGAGGAACTCAGCAAGGCCGCCGCCCGGGTGGTCGCCGACCTCGTGACCCACAAGCCGAACGCCGTCCTGGGGTTCGCCACGGGCTCCAGTCCCGTGGGGCTCTACAAGGAGCTGGCCCGCCTGCACCGGGAGGAGGGCCTGGACTTCTCGAAGGTCACGACCTTCAACCTGGACGAGTACGTCGGCCTGCCGGCGGACCACCCCCAGTCCTACCGCCGCTTCATGAACGAGCACCTGTTCAATCATATCAACGTGACGGTGCAGAACACGCACGTGCCGTCGGGCACCGCGACCAGCCCCAAGGCGTTCTGCGAAGGGTACGAAAAGCAGATCCGCGACGCCGGCGGGATCGACCTCCAGGTTCTCGGCATCGGCTCGGACGGGCACATCGCGTTCAACGAGCCGGGCAGTTCCCTCGGCTCGCGGACGCGCCGGGTCACGCTCACCGAGCAGACGCTCGACGACAACGCCCGGTTCTTCAAGAAGAAGTCCGACGTGCCGCGCCACGCCATCTCGATGGGCGTCGGGACGATCCTCGAGGCGAGAAGACTGCTGATGGTCGTCAACGGCGAGAGCAAGGCCCCCGCCCTGGCGGCGGCCATCGAAGGGCCGATCACCAGCATGATCACCGCCAGCGCCCTCCAGCTCCATCCCGACGCCGTCGTGTTCGTCGACGACGACGCGGCGGCGCAGCTCAAGATGCGCGACTACTACGAGTGGATCCAGAAGCAGGCGAAGGCGGGGGACTGACATTCACGCGCCGGTGCGTGGCCGGGCACGCGCACAGAGGGAAGCAAGCACGGCCACGCAACGGCGCGTGACCGTGCCACCCACGTTAAAGGCATTCCGGGTCGGAGACCCGCCGCGCGGCGCCGTTTGCCGATTGAGGGACACGACGATGAGCCAAATCCAAGTCCTTCCGATGGGGTCCCTGGGCCGCGATTTTATCGCCGACCCCTTCCTGCCTGCGGGCCAGGACGAGTATTACCTGCGCAACACGCAGGTCGCCCCGCCCGAGGGCGGCTGGCGGCACCTCAAGGCCGACGAGATTGAGACGCTCGTCAAGAACGCCAACACGAGCGACAACTGGGACAACCTCCTGGTGAGCGGCGAGTTCACCCCGCACAATATCAAGAATTGTGAATTTTACGGCCTCGTGCGCATGGGCCGCCTGGAGCCGGTGTTCCTCGAATTCCACGACATGCGCATCCCGGTGGGCCTGACGAGCAGCCGCATCATCTCCTGCGACCTGGGCGACGACGTCGCCATCCACAACGTGCGGTACCTGGCGCACTACATTCTCGGCTCGAACGTCATGCTCCTGAACCTGGCCGAGATGAGCACCACGAACCACGCCAAGTTCGGCAACGGCATCCTCAAGGAAGGCGAGCCGGAGGACCTGCGGGTCTGGCTGGACCTCATCAACGAGTCCGGCGGCAGAAGCGTCATGCCCTTCGACGGCATGATCGCCGCCGACGCGTACCTGTGGGCGAAGTACCGCGACGATCCGAAGCTCCTGGAGCGTCTGGGCGAGATCACGCAGCGCTCGTTCGACCCGCGCCGCGGCTTCTACGGCACCGTGGGCGACCGCGCGATCGTCAAGAACTGCCAGATCATCAAGGACGTCAAGATCGGCCCGTGCGCGTACGTCAAGGGCGCGAACAAGCTCAAGAACCTCTCCATCAACTCCAGCGCCGAGGAGCCCACCCAGATCGGCGAAGGCGTGGAGCTCGTCAACGGCATCATCGGCCGCGGGTGCCACATCTTCTACGGCTGCAAGGCCGTCCGCTTCATCATGGGCGACAACTCGAACCTGAAATACGGCGCCCGCCTCATCCACTCGTACCTGGGCGACAACTCGACCGTCTCGTGCTGCGAGCTTCTCAACAACCTGGTGTTCCCGGCCCACGAGCAGCACCACAACAACTCCTTCCTGATCGCGGCGCTGGTGATGGGCCAGTCGAACATCGCCGCCTGCGCGACGATCGGGTCGAACCACAACAGCCGCGCGCCCGACGGCGAGATCCTCGCCGGGCGCGGCTTCTGGCCGGGGTTGTGCGTCAGCGTCAAGCACAACTGCCGGTTCGCCTCGTTCACGCTCCTGGCGAAGGGCGACTACCCGGCGGAGCTCGACATCCGCCTCCCCTTCAGCCTCGTCTCGGATGAGCCGGCGCGCGACCGCCTCCAGGTCATGCCGGCGTTCTGGTGGATGTACAACATGTACGCCCTCGCGCGCAACACGTGGAAGTTCGGGAACCGCGACAAGCGCCGGTGCAAGGTCCAGAAGATCGAGTTCGACGCCCTCGCCCCCGACACCGCCGAAGAGATCTTTGCGGCCCTCGACCTGCTCCAGCAGTGGACCGCCAAGGCGCATCTCGGCCGGAAGGGAGGGTCGCCCGACGGCCGGACGCCCGCCGACTCCATCGCCCTGGGGGCCAGGCTGCTCGCCGGTCCCGCCGCCGAGATCAACGGCCTGGAGGTCCTCGGCGGGGGGATGGAAGACAGCG
>JAPLML010000004.1 GCA_026387055.1 Planctomycetota bacterium
GATCCCGAAGAACTTGAGGAAATGGACGATGCCGACCGCCAGCGGTTGGAGGAAATCCTGGAGGCCATCTCCCTGTCTCAGAACGCCGAAGATGTGCGGGCGGAGATCAAGGAGCTGCAACAGCTTGCGTGCCAAGCCCAGGCGGTCCAGGACGCCGGCGTCGAGGCCAAGCTGACGCGCCTCAAGGACCTGATGCACGAGCAGGGTTTCTTCGACCATCCCGACGAGCGGCTGCTGCTGTTCACCGAGTTCAAGGACACGCTGGACTACCTGGTCGAGCGGCTGAAGGCCTGGGGCTTTCGCGTGGGGTTCATTCACGGCGGCATGAAGCCCGGCTCGCGGGATGAGCCAGGCAGTCGGCTGTACGCCGAGCAGCAGTTCCGCGAAGGCGGCATCCAGGTGCTCGTAGCCACGGAGGCGGCCGGCGAGGGCATCAACCTCCAGTGCTGCCACATCCTGTTTAACTACGACATCCCGTGGAACCCCAACCGCCTGGAACAGCGGATGGGGCGAATCCACCGCTACGGCCAGCGGAAGGACTGTCTGATCTTCAACTTCGCGGCCACCAACACCATCGAGGGCCGCATCCTCCAGCGGTTGTTGGAGAAGCTCCAGGAGATACGCAACGCCCTGGACGATGACGCCGTCTTCAACGTTGTCGGCGAAGTCCTCCCGGCCGCCCACATCGAGCGCGTCCTCCGCGACTACTACTCCGGCAAACTCGGCGACGCCGACCTGGAGGACCGGCTCCTGCACAACGTGGACGAGGGCCGGTTCCGGGCGATCTGCCAGAACGCCCTGGAGGGCCTGGCTGCCAAGAAGCTGAATCTGGAAATGCTGATCGAGCGGCGGGCGCGGGCGCAGGAGCATCGCGTGGTGCCTGAGACGATCGCGCGGTTCATGGCGGAGGCGTCGCCCTACGCGAACCTTGCGCTAAAAGCCGTCGCGTCGCTGCCCCATGTCTATGATCCCGGCCGCACGCCCAGTTCGCTCCGACGCTACGAGCGCGAACATGACTGGCGGCTGCCGGCCTTGTCCGCAAAGTACCCGCGGATGTCCACGCATCGGGATGTGGCCGAGGAACATAACCTGGAATGGGTAACGCCGGGCCACCCGCTCTTTGAGGCGATCCGGCGGCACACCCACGCCTTGGCCCAGGAGGACTTCAAGAAGGGCGCATGTCTGTATTCGCTCTCTCACGAGGCGCCGGCCCGAATCGACTTCTACCGCGTCCGCGTGGTGGACGGCCTGGGCCACACGATCCACGAGCGGCTGGTCGCCGTGGAACTCCAGGCCGGCCAAGAGCCGCAGCTTCGCGAGCCGACGGTGCTGGGCAACTTCATCGCCGCGGAAGCGCCAAGTGCCTTGCCGGAGGCGGCGGGCCTGCCGGAGGCGGTCGGTTGGCTCCACCAGGCGGCCTTCCAGCCGTTCCTGGACGAGGTTCGCCAGGAGCGCCTGGCCGAGATCGAGCGGATTGCGGAACACGTGGAACTTTCCCTGACGGAACTTCTCCAGCGGGCGGACGATGAGATCGGCAAGGCCGCCGCCGAGGTCCAGCGCAGCGCGCAGGGCGCGGAAGGCCGGCTCGCCCAGGCGGAGACGCGGCACGCCGAACTTATGGCCCGCCGGGATCGCCGCCGCCAGGAACTCCAGCAGCAGCGATCTTTGACCCTCCAGGCCGTCGAGCGGATAGCCAGCGTCCTGGTCCTGCCGCACCCTGACCGCGAATCGCCCGAAGTGCGGCGGCTGAAGCCCAACCCGGAGACCGAAGCCGTCGCCATGCGCGTGGTGATGGAACACGAGCAGGCCCAGGGCCGGCAGGTCTATGACGTTCACGAGAAGAACCTCGGTTACGACATCACCAGCCTGGACCTGAACTCCGGGGACTTGCGGCTGATCGAGGTCAAGGGCATCGGCGCGGCGCAGGGCGCTGTCATCCTCACACCCAACGAGCGCCGCGTCGCCCAGGATCGGCCAGACTGCTACTGGCTGTACGTCGTCACGAACTGCTCGGACGCGCCGACGCTCCAGGAACCGATCCGTGACCCAGCGCGCTTCCAGTGGCATGAGGTCAAGAAGGTGGACCACTATTGGATTGATTCGCAATCGCTGACAGGAGCACGTGACAAGGGCTCCGAGGAGAAACGCCATGAAACTTGAGAGTTTCCGGGTTACGAACTACCGATGCGTTCAGGATTCAGGTTGGATCGACATGGACGACATCACCGTCCTTGTCGGCAAGAATGAATCTGGCAAGACCTCCCTGCTCAAGGCGCTTCACAAGTTTAAGCCTTTCAAGCCCGAACCCTACCTGATGGACAGAGAGTGGCCGCGTGGTCGAAGGACCGACCGTTCTGAGAACGCGGTGGCGGTCGCTGTCCGGTTTACCTTGGAAGAGGCCGAGAGGCAGCGACTGTCCGAGATAGGTTCAGGGGCCGACAAAGCCACAGGTGTCGAAATCACGAAGACCTATCGGGGGGACTTCGTTTGCAGGTTCCTCCCAGAGGATCTTTCTGCCGAACATGACAAGGGCGAATTCAAATGGTTACTCTCACAGGAAGTTGTGGTTCCTGTCGGTGTTTCCGAGAAACTCCGGTCGGCCGTGGCCTCCGTGTTGGGCATGGGCAAGGAGTCTGTCGAGGCCAACGGTGTTGCTACGTTCAACCAGAAGGTTGCTGAGTTCTCACAGGCTATAGACCAAGGCGTTGATGCAGAGAACAAGGCGGATCAGGAGGCGGCCCAGGCGGTCAAGAGCGTGTTGACCGAACTCGGAAAGAAGGCGACGCTCCCAGGCCCCAAAACGCAGGCCGACGCCCTCGCCACGCAATGGATTCCTACCTTCATTTACATGGATGAGCACAGGCCGTTTTCGGGCATTGCCTTCCTCGACCAGATCAAGCAGCGCAAGGACAAGAATGGAATCACCGACCAAGACAAGACCATCCTGATGATCCTGGGGATGGCAGGGATTGACTTTGAGAAGGAAGTTGGACGCGCGAACGCCCAAGACAAAGAGCAACGCATGTTGGACATGAACGACGCTTCCCTGACTCTGACGAACCTGATTGCGGATCACTGGTCGCAGCGAAGATATGAGGTCCGCTTTGAGGCCGACGGAAATCACCTGATCGCCTTCGTCAAGGACCAGGTTCAGACGGCTCTTGTTCCCCTGGACGAGCGGTCAAAAGGATTCCAGTGGTTCTTCTCCTTTGACATGACGTTTCTCTGCGAAACGAAGGGCACCTTCAAAGGTGCTGTGGTCTTGCTGGACGAGCCCGGCCTCCATCTTCACGCCGCTGCGCAGCGAGATCTCCTGAAACGCATGAAGGAATACGCCAAGGGCAATCAGCTCATATACAGCACCCACATGCCGTTTATGATCGACATGGAGCGGCTGGACAACATCCGGGTCTGCACTGAGAGCAAGGAGGCGGGCACAAAGGTTACGGCCGACTTCTATGCAGCGGACCAGGACGCCCGATTCCCCCTTCAGGCGGCGCTTGGGCTATCCATGAGCCAAAGCCTTTTCGTGGGGCAGTACAATCTCGTCGTTGAGGGAATCACCGACTTCTGGATGCTTTCATCGATGGCGAGCATTCTGCGGGAAGGGAACGAACCCTCCCTTGACGAGCGCATTGTCATCACCCCTTCGGGGGGGGCGACGAAGGCGGCTTACGTGGCGACCATGCTGCAAGGACAGCAACTCAACGTCGTGGTGCTTCTCGATTCCGACCCTGAAGGAAAGAACGTGGCAGACGGCCTTATCAAGAACTGGATTATGAAAGACCGCCACGTCATGCTCCTGGGAGACGTGATTGCCCGCAAGGAAGAGACAACCTTGGAGGACCTTTTCCCCCTGGAGTTCTACTTGGGATACGTCAACACCACGTACAAGACGGAACTAGGGACCAGCGGACTGAGCCCATCGGAAGTGAACGCGGGTCACCACCCCCAAGTGGTGAGGCAGATTGACGCAACGATGAGGGCCAGAGGCCTACCTGTAAACAGCAAGGGCATCGCTTTCAACAAGGGCCGCGTGGCCAAGCGGATGATGGAAGACTTTGCCAGGAAAACGACCAAAAACCTGCCCGGGGCGGCTGTTGAAGTGTTCAGGAACTTGTTCCTGGCAATCAACAAGGCCATGCCAGGTTTGGCGCCGGTGGGCGAGTCTGTCGCAGAAAGCAAGCCCAAGACATGATACCCAAGGAATGCAAGCGACTGGCTGAGGTGGACTTCCCGATTGCCGTGGTGGGCAAGCATTCTCTTGCCGAGAAGGCCCGACGATTTGGCACGCCGCACCAACTCCATCTGTGGTGGGCTTGGCGACCCCTGGCAGCGTGCCGAGCGATGCTGCTGGCGCTGTTGCTGCCCGACCCGTGCGACCCACACTGCCCGGCCGAGTTCAAGAAGAAGGCCCGGACGCTGCTGTCCCGTACCCAGGGCGAGATCGACCCTGACGACATGGGGCTGCGGAAGTCCCTGCTGGGCTTCATCGGCGACTTCGCCAACTGGGACAACTCTTCGCACCCGGTGTACATGGAGGTCGGGCGGGGACTCGTTCAGGCCGCCCACAAAGGCCAACCGCCCCTGGTTGTGGATTCGTTTGCAGGCGGCGGCTCTATTCCCCTTGAGGCCATCCGTCTGGGATGCGACGCCTTTGCGAGCGACCTCAACCCCGTGGCCAGCCTCATCCAGGAGGTAAAGTTGGACGACCTTCAGCGATATGGCCCGGCGCTTGCCGAGAGACTTCTGCAAGATGCATCTCGTCTTGGGGAAGCGGTCGAGGCGAGGCTGCGCCACATCTACCCTCTTGATCCGGACGGTGCTCGACCCATCGCATACCTTTGGGCGCGAACGGTCCGCTGCGAGGCCCCCAACTGCGGGGCGGAGATCCCGCTGGTCCGTTCTTTCTGGCTCTCAAAGAAGGCCAGCAGGAAGCGCGCCCTGCGGCACAAGGTCGTGCGGCCCAGGGGCGACGTGCCTCGCGTGGAGTTTGAGATATTCGAGCCGAAAAAGGATGGCGACGTGCCGCCCAGCACCGTTTCCCGCGCCAAGGCCACATGCCCATGTTGCAGTACATCAACGCAGCAAACAGTTCTGCTAGCGGACCGGGTGCGGGCGCAACTCGCCGCCCAGCACGGCGGGGCGGATGTTGTTTTCGATGCCAAGGGCAACCGCGTCGGCGGCGCTCGCCTCCTTGCCGTAGTTACTGTGAAGCTGGGCGAAACCGGCCGCAAATACCGGATCGCATCGCCGCGCGACTACGCGGCCATCCATGCTGCCATGAAGGTACTCCAAAAAGCAGCCGCGAGGAAACTGCCCGGCGGTCTCAGCCCCGTACCGGATGAACCTCTGCCGCCGATTGGCACTCTCGGCTTCCGAGTGCAGCGCTACGGCATGCTTCAATGGGGCGACCTCTTCACCGCTCGCCAGAAGGTAGCGCTGATTGGCATAATCGAGACCCTTGGGCCAATGGTATCGAGCGAAGCGCGTGAACTCCTCGCGCTATGTGTGAGCAAGTTGGCGGAGCGAAACAACTCCATCTGCGATTGGATGGTGGGTGTCGAATGCCCAGGCCACCTCTATACTCAGCAGGTCATTCCACCTGCCTGGGATTTCGCCGAGAGCGTACCGCTAGGCGACTCAAGTGGTTCACTGAGTCTTGTCCTAGAGAACACGGTGACCAACGCCATTTCGTGCTTTGCCGGCACAGGCCGCAGCGCAGATGTTCATCTGGCTGATGCAACAGCGCTTGGGCTACCAGACATGGCAGGTGACGTATTCTTCACCGATCCTCCCTACTACGATGCTGTGCCATATTCAGACCTTTCGGACTTCTTCTTTGTCTGGCTCAAGCGGATGCTACCTGGTCATCCGCTCCTCAAAGACCCGTTTGACCCGGCCAACCCGTTGACGCCCAAGACTCGCGAGGCTGTTCAGGACGAGACAAAGCAATTCGATGGGCACCCCAAAGATCGGGCCTTCTTTGAAGAGACGATGGGGCGTGCCTTTGCTGAAGGCCGCCGCCTTCTCAAAGAAGACGGTATTGGATGCGTTGTTTTTGCCCATAAAACTACTGAAGGATGGGAGGCGCTGCTTACGGGCATGATTTCTGGAGGCTGGGTCGTAACTGGATCATGGCCCATTACAACAGAACGGTCTGCTCGCATGCGAGCGCGTGACTCCGCAGCCCTAGCTACCAGCGTGCACTTGGTCTGCCGCCCCCGGCCGGAGGATGCGCCGGTAGGCGATTGGAACGATGTCTTTCGTGAATTGCCCAGACGCGTGGGCAACTGGATGGAGCGGCTTCAAGAGGAAGGCGTTCGCGGCGCGGACTTGGTATTCGCCTGCATTGGCCCGGCGCTTGAAATCTACAGCCGGTACTCCAAGGTCGAGGACCCACAGGGGAGGGAGATTCCCCTGGGCGCCGACCCGGAGGCGTCTGAGCCGCACAAACGCGGTTTCCTGGCCTATGTGTGGGAGACGGTCGGTCGGGTGGCGCTCCAGACCATTCTCGGCACGGCAGAAGCCAAGGCCCGGAACGGCGCGGCCGGGGCGCTGGAGGAGGATGCCCGTCTGACGGCTCTGTTCCTCTGGGCGCTCCAGAGCACCAACGGTCAGAAGCCCATCGCAGACGCGGCGGAAAACTCAGAGTCAGAGAAAGACACGGAAGATGGGGACGAAGAGGACACGGGCGAGGTCGGCCGTGCCACAAAGAAGGCCAAGGGGTTCACGCTGATCTTCGACGTGGTCCGCCGCTTCGCCCTTCCGCTGGGCATCCATCTGGATGTTTGGGAAGACAGGATCATCGAGACGGACAAGGGCATCGTGCGGCTCCTGCCCGTGGCCGAGCGCGCCGAGCAGCTCTTCGGGCAAGCCGGGGCGGGCCTGGCGGGCGACCGGATGGAGGAACAGGCCAAGCGCGACCCGCAGGGCAAGTTCGACTTCATGATCCAAGCCGAGGCGGCAGCCGTGCCGGAAGTCCGCGGCCGCGCACGCCGCGGCCGACCTGCCATGGCCGACCTGCCCGCCGAAGCCTCGGCGAAGGCGGGTGTGCCGGAGGAATCCCTCCGCGCCCGGCGGGAGGCGACCACGCTGGATCGCGTCCACGCGGCCATGCTGCTCCAGGCGGCCGGAAAGTCCAACGCCCTGCGCGCCCTGCTGAAGGCCGAGGTGGACCGCAGCCCTGACTTCCTGCGTCTGGCGAACGCCTTGTCGGCGCTGTATCCCACCGGCAGCGACGAAAAACGGCTGATCGACGCCATGTTATTGGCAGTGCCAAGATAGGAGAACTGAACATGCGGACAGCAAGACGGAAACAGGACGTTCGGACACAGATCGACAGGATGGTCCGTCGAATCGTCCGCCGTTTTGACCCGGAGCGGATCATCCTGTTCGGCTCGCACGCGAGAGGACAGGCCGGGCCGGACAGCGACGTGGACCTCCTGGTGGTGATGCGCGTGGAGGGGTCCAAGCGGGAAAAGCAGTTGGAGGTTCGGATGGCGCTGCCGAACGTGGCGGTGCCCGTGGATGTGATTGTGACGCGACCCGATGACTTCGAGTGGCGGAAGAACTATCCGGGGACGATTGAACGCCCCGCTCATCTGGAAGGGAAGGTGCTCTATGCGCGAGGAGGATGAACTCCATACTATCCTGGCGGAATGGGTCGAGAAGGCCGAAGCCGACCTCGCCTCCGCCGTCCGGCTGCTGGCGGAGAAGGAAGCGTGGGCGGCGGAAACCATCTGCTTTCACGCCCAGCAATGCGTCGAGAAGTACTTGAAGACGATGCTTGTGTTGGCTCGCATTGACTTCCCCAAGACGCATGATGTTCGACGGCTGATGGGCATGCTTCCTTCGGCAAGTCGTCCGGATCTGTCGCAGGCCGAACGGGACACCCTGACGCCATATGCCACGGTGACTCGCTACCCCACGGGCTTGGGACCCCTGCATATCTGCCAAGCCCGACAGGCCGTGGCGATGGCGCGGCGCGTCCGCAAGCATGCTCGGAGCGTGCTTCCCCGGCCTGCCCTGCGACGGAGGAAGAGATAATGGAACCCTGGTACAAAATCGTCACACCGCGCAAGGAAGTCCGCGAAGGCCGTTCCTTCAACCCCGATGAGTTTGCCATTGCGCTGGAACAGGTGGTGGCGGGGACGGCACCGGAGGATTACCGCAACCCGGCGCAGTTCTTCGCCCGAACCTGTTTCACGCAGGCGCTGTGCGACAACACGAGCCTGGTGTTGCGCCGGCTGGCTGGGCAGACAACCAACACCGCTCCTGTGCAGACGCTCATTACGCAGATGGGCGGCGGCAAGACTCACATGCTGACGGCCTTGTGGCATCTGGCCAAGAGCGGCCCGAAGGCGTCGGGGTATCACGGCGTAGCGAACCTGCTCAATAAGGCCGGGCTGGACGAAGCGCCGACCGCGCAGGTGGCTGTGTTCGTGGGCAACGCATGGGACCCCCAGGAAGGCCGGGAGAAGCCGTGGATCGACATCGCGCGGCAGATCGCGGGTGAGCCTGGGGTGAATGCTTTGGGGTCGGCTGCAAAGGACGCCCCGCCGGGCACTGAGACGCTCAACCGCGTGATCGCCATGGCCGGCGGGCCGGTGCTGCTGCTGTTCGATGAGTTGCTTAACTTTTTCAACCGGCACAGGTCTTTGGCCGAGCCGATGCACGCATTTCTCCACAACATCGTTCGTGGGTTTGTCGGCACCAACCACCGCGCGGCCGTCTTCAGCCTGCCGCGAAGCGAAGTGGAGATGACCCCTTGGGATCAGCAGTGGCAGGACAAGATCGTCAAGGTCGTCGGGGCGGTGGCCAAGCCGCTGCTGGTGGGCGACGAAGCGGAGATCAGCGAGGTCATACGGCTGCGGCTCTTTGAGGATCTGGGCTCCGAACGGGTGCGGAAGAACGTCGCCAGGGCCTATGCGGACTGGTGCTTCGAACGCCGAGCGCAGCTTCCTCCGGAATGGACGGCTGTGGACGTGACGGCCACGGAGAAGAAGGCCAGGGACTTCCTCCAGACCAAGTTCGAGTCATGCTATCCGTTCCACCCGGCGACGCTTTCGGTGTTCCAGCTGAAATGGCGTGCTTTGCCGCAGTTCCAGCAGACTCGCGGCGTGCTGGCCATGCTGGCCCAATGGATATCCTGGGCATACCAGACCCAGCACGCGGAGGCCCGGCGCGAGGCGCTGCTCACGCTGGGGTCGGCCCCACTTCATTTGTCGGCGTTCCGTAGCCAAGTTCTCGATCAGCTCGGTGAACGCAGGCTCTTGACCGCGGTTGAGACGGATATTGCCGGGGAACGTTCGCATGCCCGAACGCTGGATGCCGACACCAAGGGTATTCTGCGAGACATCCACCGGCGGGTCGGAACAACGATCTTGTTTGAGTCTTCGGGCGGCCAGATCGACAAGGTGGCCTACCTGCCCGAGCTGCGGTTTGCGCTCGGCGAGCCGGAAATCGACACCACGACAATTGACAATGCCGCGGTCGCGCTGGAGAGCCGCGGGTTCTTCGTACAACGCGTGGGCTCGGATGGCTTCAAGATCTTCCACAAGGCGAAGATCGACAAGGCGGTCCACGACCGCAAGGCATCGTTAGACGAGGACAAGGAGACGAAACCAACGATTCGCAAGTTGGTCCAAGAGGAGTTCAAGCGTGGCGCAAGCATCCCCGTGGAGTGTTTCCCAGCCGACAGCGCTGCCGCGCCTGACTCGCCGCGCCTGACGTTGGTAATCGTTGATCCGGTTGATGAGTGGGACGAGGCCGGAGTCCTGCGTCAGCGAATCGCCGAGTGGACGAAGGCCCGTGGTAAGTCGTCTCGGCTATACCCAGGTGCTCTTGTCTGGTGCATCCGCAAGCCTGGGCGGGACCTGCGAGACAAAGTGGAGATGCTGCTTGCCTGGCGACGGGTCCAACGCGACGTGAACGAAGGAACCCTAGGCCAGGACTACGAGAAGGCCGACCTGCGTGATATCGAGGTTGAGGTGGGGCAGGCTGAAGAGGATGCTCGCGATGAAGTATGGGCGGGCTACCGGTTCGTAGTCCTGGCAGACAGCCAGGACCCCAGTGGCCTGAAGGTCATTGACCTGGGCGCTGGCCATTCCAGCGCTTCAGAAACGCTCTGTGGTCGCATCATCGCCGCACTGAAAGCCGAGGCCTTACTCAATGAATCCGTCGGCGCGGGCTACATCGACCGCAATTGGCCGCCAGCGCTGAAGGAGTCCGGCGCATGGCCGCTGGCGAGCCTGCGGCAGAGCTTCCTCAATGGCGCACTGACGCGGTTGCTGGACCCGGACAACACGCTACGGGGAAAAATCGTTGAGTTCGTCAGTCGAGGCGAGTTCGGGTTGGCATCAGGCACGCATCCCGATGGAAGCTATGAACGCCTCTGGTTCCAGGAGCTGCTGGCCCCAGATGAAGTGGTGTTCGAGCCGGGCGTATTCCTCCTGAAAAAGGCGAAGGCCGCGTCGCTCAAGAAGGCCTCGACTACGGGAGAACCAGGCGAGCTGGGTAAGCCTACGCCTGTGCCCGGCGAGCAGGCACCGATATGTGAAGAGGCCCCTGCCCCTCGGCCTGAGGAAGAAGGCAAGCCCACACCCACAGTGACGACGTTGCGCGTTTCAGGAACGATCCCGCCGGAGCTGTGGAATCGCCTGGGAACGCGCATCCTGCCGAAGCTGCGAAATGGCCAGGACCTGAGGATATCGGTCGAGTTCTCAGTATCCGTGGACTCGGCGGCAGGCCGCGACTTACAGGTGGAAATCAAGCAGGTGCTGGAGGACCTTGGGCTCAAGGACTCTTTCGGCATCCGATAGTTATCAACTACCCGCATAGCGGGTGGCTTGAGGAAGGCCCGCCCGAGCGGGCAAGGCTTGGCACGCATGGCATGCAGCTCGCGATAGTCTATTAAGGCTGGACCAGCAAACCTAGATCCATGAACGGGTGTTTGCCGCTGGAGTGTTTTGTCAGGGAATGGGTCTGCTACCTTGAGCAGCACGACCACCGGATCAAGCAGGTTTCGAAACGTCCGGCGGTCCTGGTTTCCAGGAACGGCAAAGGGCGCGGGTATCGGTGGCTGCTGTGGTGCGTCGAAGGCAACGACGTGTTGCTGGTGGAGGACCAACTCAGGGCCATCCGGGTCCAGGTTCGGCTCGCGAAGAAGGCGCGGCAGCAGTGCTTCGTCGTGGTCAAGTTTGGGCACCCGGGCGGCTGTGCTGTGGCGACGCCGGCCGCCCAGGCAGTGAAGGTGAGGTTCATAAGGTCAAACAGGGGTGGGATTCCATGGGATCCTTGAGCAGATCTGGCGAGCGTGGCAGGGATTGGATATGGCTGAAGAGGAGAGGCGGGAGCATAGAAGAGAGGATTCTGATAGCGGCAGCTCCAGCAACGACGAGGAATGGCAGGCGTTTGAATCGAAAGATACCGCCATCACAGGGATTCTCGACGAGCGGCTAGCCAACCTCCGCGAGGCCATCGAGGAGATCGACCTGGCTCTGGCCGGGCGAAAGGTCCTTAACCGCGAGTTCCTGGCGCAGATCGAACGCGAAGCGAATGAGGTCAGGGGCTACCTCAACATGCTCCAGCCACCCTGGAAGATGGGCTTTCACCCGGACATAGAATTCATGCGCATAAGCCTTCACAAGAGCCTAACCAGCCGGGCCAAGGACCACCGTACCGACGAGCTGAAGTACTGGGAAAACGGCGTGAACCTGGCCAAGGAAAGGCGAAAGTTCCTCGACGAGTACAA
>JAPLML010000237.1 GCA_026387055.1 Planctomycetota bacterium
CGATCACCCGTTCCAGAGCCTGCGCCTCCAGTTCAGCCAGCCGGTGCAGGACGGCTCGTTGACCGACGCCGACGTGACGATGACCGGCCCGGGCGGGCCGCTGGCCGCCTCGGTCAGCCGCGTCGACGCGAGCACCTACGACGTCCTCTGCGCCGGGGCCGACGCCCTGGCCAGCTACACGCTCGTCCTGGGGACGGACATCCTGGACTTGGCCGGCCAGCCGCTGGACCAGGACCACAACGGCACGCCCGGCCAGGCGTCCGACGTGTACCGCGCCCGCCTCTCGGCCGACGGGCTGACCCTCACCCCGACGGACACCGCCTACGACGGCTACCACCTGGTGCTGTACGGCGGCCCGTCGAGCATCACCGGCACGCATCCGCTGGGGAGCCTGGAGCTCCTGGGCGGGGCGGTGCTGACGCATGCGGTCTCGACCGAAACCCAGACCGCCGGCATGGCACTGAGCATCACCGACGGGCTGGTCATCGACGCGGCGTCCCGGATCGACGTGACAGCCAAGGGTTACCTCTATGGCCGTACGCATGGGAATACGTTGGCAGATAGTCACGGCACCGCGTATTGGGGCGGCAGCTACGGCGGCCTGGGCTACAACGGGTATACGGTGCTATGGGGGGTGAGCATCAGCCCGCCTGTCGAGACCTACGGCGATTTCCGCAATCCGGCCGAGCCGGGCGCCGGCGGCGACGGATCGTACTCCGATCCCGGCGGCTCCGGCGGCGGGCTGCTGCGTATCTCGGCCGCCTCGGCGGCCATCGACGGCATGATCCTGGCCGACGGCGGCCAGGCCGTTGGGGTCGGCGCCGGCAGCGGGGGCGGCGTGCGGCTGGACGTCGGCACGCTTTCGGGCGGTGGCTGGATATCCGCCGGCGGCGGCAACGCCGTTCAGTCCGACGCGGACCCTCTCAACGGCGGCGGTGGCGGCGGACGCGTAGCACTGTACTACCAGACGCTCAACGGCTTCGACCTCTCGCACATCATGAGCGTCGGCGGCAACATGGACGACGCCAACGCCGGCGCCCCGGGCACGATCTACATCGAGCAGGTCGGCCAGCCCGGGCAGTTGCGCGTGGACAGCCGCAACCTGCCCAACGACATGTGGACGCCGCTGGGCGATCCTGCCGATGCCGAAGTGACCGTGCCGGAGCTGGTGCTCAACGGCCAGAACACGCGGGTCAAGCCCGAGCACCAGATGCCCGTCCGCGTGACCGACCTGACGCTGACCAACGGCGCCGTGCTGAGCCACCTGGCGGCCACGGAGACCGCGGTCTATAGCCTGGACATCACCGTCAGCGGCACGTTGACCATCGACGCGGCCTCGAAAATCGACGCCAGCGGCGCGGGCTACCTGCCGGGTCGGACGCAGGGCAACACACTCGATGAAGGAGGCTGGGGCTGGGGCGGCGGCTACGGCGGACTGATGTACGACTATGGCGCCGACCATGACAACGCCTACGGCGATTTCCGCGACCCCGCCGAGCCTGGATCGGGCGAGCGCGGCGACTCGGGCGTATCCGGCGGCGGTTTGATCCGCCTTTCGGTCGCAACGGCGGTTATCGACGGCGCTATCGTGGCTGCCGGCGGCAGCAGGACTTCTGGCGGCAACTCCTACGGCGGCAGCGGCGGCGGCATTCGCATCGATGCCGGCACGCTCAGGGGCTCAGGCATCATCGCGGCTGACGGCACGTCCGACTGCGGCGGCGGACGCGTGGCAGTCTACTACGACAGCCTCGACGGCTTCAGCCTGGACAAGGTCACCGCGCTGGGCGGCGTGAACGGGACCCACTACGGCTCTGCCGGCACCGTCTACCTAGAGCAGACCGGGCAAGATCCGACGCTGCTCATCCGCGGCCGTGAGAGCGGCAGTGCCATGTGGACGCCACTGGGCGATGCCTCCGATAGCGCGGTATCGGTGGCCAACGTGGTCATCGAAGGTCCGGGCGTGGTCGCCAAGCCGCAGCACCAGATGCCCATCGAGGCCGAGAGCGTGACGCTCGGCCATGGCGCGACTCTGAGCCACTTGGCCTCCACGGAAACGCAAACCTACTCGTTGGATCTTCAGGTCTCGGGCACGCTGACGGTCGATGCCGAATCCAAGATCGACGTCTCCGGCGCGGGCTATGACCAGAACCGCACCTCGGGCAACTCGACCGTCAACGGCGCGACGGAGTATTCCGGCGCCAGCTACTACTGGGGCGGGCGCGGCGGCGGCCTGGCGAGAATCTCCGCCGGGTCAGCCGTGATCAACGGGGCCATCCTCGCCATCGGCGGAGAGTCGCGAGGCGGCGGGGCCGGCAGCGGCGGCGGGGTCTGGATCGATGTCGGAACGCTCTCGGGCACGGGCGCCATCTCTGCCGACGGCGGCGCCAGCACCTGGGGTGGCGGCGGTGGCGGCGGGCGCGTGGCAGTCTACTACGACACGCTGAGCGGCTTCGATCTGGGCCACCTCCAGGCCCTGGCCGGCGACGGTCCCTGGAATACGCCCGGTTCGGCCGGCACCGTCTACCTGAACCAGACCGGCCAGGCCGACACGCTGGTGATCGACAACCTGGACAAGCCCGCCGGGCATTGGACACCGCTGGGCGCGGCCGCGGACAACGAGTTCTTGGTGGACAACCTGGTCATCCGCGGCCCCAACACGGTCGCCAAGCCCGAACACCAGATGCCCATCCGCGCCGGGAATGTGACCCTGAGCAACGGCGCCGTCCTGTCGCACTTGGCGGCCACGGGCGACGAGATGTACTGGCTGGACCTGCACGTCTCGGGCACGCTTCAGGTCGACGCCGGCGCGAAGATCGATGCGACGAACCTGGGTTACCTGCCCGGTCATTCCATGGGCAACTCGACCTACGGCGGCGCGGCGTGGTCGGGCGGCAGTTACGGCGGGTACGGGTACAACAGTAATGCGATGTACTGGGGTCCGCTCAAGAGCGACGGGCGGACCTACGGCGACTGCCGCAACCCGACCGAGCCGGGCTCCGGCGGCGGCCGGAGTGGCTGGAACCCCATGTCGGGGGGCGGACTGGTGCGCATCACAGCCGCGACGGTCATCCTCAATGGCGCCATCGTCGCCGACGGCGGCAGCACCGTGAGCGATTCCTCGGAAGCCACCGGCAGCGGCGGCGGCATCCGTCTCGACGTCGGTACGCTGAGCGGCACGGGCGCCATCTCCGCCAACGGCGGCGACACCAGGGGCTATGTGGGCGGCGGCGGGCGCGTAGCCATCTACTACGATGCCCTCGACGGATTCGATCTCGATGGGGTCAGCGCCGCGTCGGGCATCTCCACCCCCGGCTGGAACGCCCACTGGGCCGGCTCGCCGGGCACGCTCTACTTCCAGCAGACCGGCCAGAAGGGTCTGCTCAGCATCGACAACAAGGGCCGCGAGGCCGGCTTCACCACGCCGCTGGGCCAAGCGTTCGAGGACGAATTCACCGTTGACAACCTCGTGGTCAACGGCCTGGGCGTGACGGCCGAGCCCCAGCACGCCATGCCCATCCGCGTGGACAACCTGACGCTCTCGAACGGAGCCAGGATGACCCACCCTGCGGCCACCGAAACCGAAGAGTACTCGCTGGACCTGAGGGTGGCGGGGCTGCTATCCATCGATGCCACCAGCGGCATCAATGTATCCAGCAAGGGCTACCTGGCCGGCTACACCAACGGCAACCGCAACGTGGTCAGTACCGGCGGCGGAAGCTACGGCGGGCGCGGCAGCGGCGACAGTCTGCCCACCTACGGCGACCCGGATTACCCCAACTCGCTCGGCAGCGGGGCCGGCCCGGCGCCGAACAACTTCACCTATCCGGGCGTCGGCGGCGGGTTGGTGACCATCACGGCCCAGAGCCTGATCCTGGACGGCTTCATCTGGGCCGACGGAATGGGTAGCAGCGGCCAGAACTCGCCCGGCGGCGCCGGCGGCGGCATTCGCATCAACGTCGGCACGCTCTCGGGCACGGGCGAGATCCATGCCTTGGGCGGCGAGGGCTACAACGGCGGCGGTGGCGGCCGCATCGCCATCTACACCTGGAACAGCCGGGATTTTCCGCCGGCCCATGTCCGGGCCGCCGGCGGCCTGAACGTCGACCCCCAGTACGGCAACACCCACCAGCCCGGCGAGGCCGGCACGATTACCTATCCCGCCACTGGCTTCTACTGGCCGGGCGCGGAGGGGCGGCTCTACCACGACACCGAAAGCCTGCGCTGGGACGTGCTGGGGATCGACCCCTCAACCGTAACCATCGACATGACTGCCTCGCACGACGGCCAGACGGCGACCGTGGCCGCCGGCGCCAGCGCCGCCGAGGCGATCCCCTGGGACACCACCGCCGGGACGGACGGGCAGTACGAACTGCATGCGATCTTCCGCGCGAGCGGCGGCCAGGTCCTGGCCGAGAGAACCCAGACCGTCACCGTCCTCAACGCGGTGGGCTGGCACAAGGGCCTGATCGTCAATCAGCAGACGTGGTCGGCCGACAGGGTTCACGTGGTCCTGGGCGACCTGGAGATCGCCCCCGGCGTCGCCGTGACGGTTGAGCCCGGCGCGATCGTGAAGTTCAGCCTC
>JAPLML010000643.1 GCA_026387055.1 Planctomycetota bacterium
GGCGCGGTTGCATGGCCATGTTCTCAGCCTATCCGGGGCTCATGGCCACGCAACGGCGCCCGCCGCGGCGGGCAAGCTGTGGCCATGCCACCCGGCAATCGGGCGCTACGCCCCTCACGTATCGGAGCGTTGCCCCGCCCCGCATCTAAAGACGTGGCCCCTGCGGGTTCGTTGCACGAAGAGTGCGCAAAAAAACGCCCCGGAGTTTTCCACTCCGAGGCGCTTCCGGCATCGAGTGCAGGTCTTTGAGCTCTGCCCCTCAGCAGCCCCCAGACGTTTCCTCGTGCCGATCGACTACAGCCGTCCTCCCGGACCGCCCCACGACAATGCCGTTTCACAACGGTGCTGCATCCTTTGGCTGACACATTGTTCGCGTCGATCTCGCCCGCGGCAAGCCCCCCGCCGCACATTTTTTCATATTCGGGCGCCGCCGCCGAAGTCGCTATAATCGGCGCACCATGCTCGGGTGGCACGGTCACGCGCGGGCACGTGTTTGGCGCGGCGCCGTTCACGTGCCACGGGTTGCTTGCCAACCCGTGGTGAAAGTAGTCTTCTTTCCTTATGGTGTTACGCAATATGGAAGGGAGGCCACAATAAGCACGGGTTGGCAAGCAACCCGTGGCACGTGGCAAGGAGCGTAGGGGCGCGGATTACCCAGCCCCTACGCCGGCGGAGACCCGGATGCCGAAGGACAACTATGAAGCGGCGCTCGATTACCTCTTCTCGGCCACCGATTACGAGAAGATGCGCCGCGTCCGCTACAACGCCGACACGACCGGATGGGCTCGCCCGACCGGTGGCTGCGCAGCGTCCACGTGGCGGGGACGAAGGGGAAGGGGTCCACCTCCGCCCTGGTCCACGCCTTGGCCCTGGAGGGCGGGCTGAAGGCGGGCCTCTACACCTCTCCCCATCTCATCGACATCCGCGAGCGGATCCGCGTCGGCCGCGAGGAGATCGCGCCGGAGGACCTCACGCGCCTCATCGAGGCTGCCCGTCCTCACGTCGAACGGCTGCGCGAGGAAGGGGATCCCGCGACGTTCTTCGAGATCTTCACGGCCCTGGCCTTCGCGCACTTCGCCGAGGCCGGCGTGGCCCTGGCGGTGGTCGAGGTCGGCCTGGGCGGGCGCCTCGACGCCACCAACGTCCTCGCGCCCGACGTGTCAATCCTCACCGCCATCAGCATCGATCACGTGGAGCAGCTCGGCGGGACGCTTGAAGCCATCGCCGGCGAGAAGGCGGGGATCGTCAAGGCCGGGGTGCCGGTGGTGTCTCAGCCGCAGCCGCCCGAGGCGCTCGAGACGATCGAGCGGGCCTGCCGCGCGGCCGGTTCGCCCCTGATGCTCGTAGGCCGCGACGTGACCTACACGTGGTCGCCGGTGGCGGAGGGCGGGCGGCGGGGAATCCGCCTGTCGGTGCGCACGCCGCTGGCCGCCTACGAGGACCTCTTCGTGCCGCTGATGGGCGAGCACCAGGCGATCAACGCCTCCGCCGCCATTGCCGCCGCCGAATGCGTCGGCCCGCTGGCCGGGCGCCTGACTTCTGACCGCGTGCGCCGGGCCCTGGCCGGTGTCTCGTGGCCGGGACGGATGGAGTACCTCGCGGGCCCGCCGGAGTGGGTTCTCGACGGGGCCCATAACCGGGCGAGCATGGAGCGGTTGGCGGAGGGCATGACGATGCACTTTCCGGGGCAGCGCCTGGTTGTCGTCTTCGCCTCGGCGGCCGACAAGGACGTCGATGGCATGCTGGCCGTGCTGGCGGAGCGGATGCGCGGCACGCCGGTTGTCTTTACGCGAACCGACAACCCTCGCGCCGCCGACCCGGCCGACCTCGCCTCCCGCTTTGCGGCGTTGGGCGGTCAGGGCGCCGAGATGGCCACCGACGTGCCCATGGCCCTCCGCCGCGCCGCCTCCTTGCATGTAGGCCGCGGCATGCCATCTCACCCTTCCGCCTCGCCGAAGACCTCGGCCTCGAAGCGGTAGACCGTCACATTCGGGTCCTTCCAGGCGTCGGGAGGCATGCCGGCCTTGTGGGCGGCGCAGTTGGAGAGGAATTCCTCCTTCGACCAGCCCG
Organism: Planctomycetota bacterium; assembly: GCA_026387055.1. Taxonomy (GTDB): domain Bacteria; phylum Planctomycetota; class Phycisphaerae; order FEN-1346; family FEN-1346; genus JAPLML01. The sequence continues at coordinate 2,071 of JAPLML010000643.1, forward strand.
TCTCGGTGGCCACCTGGGGCAGGAAGCAGCCGGAGCCGTACGGGCCTTCGATGCAGATGCCGTGGCGCCCGAGCTCGATCTCCGCCATGGGGTCCTTCGTCTTCTCCAGCGGCGAGAGGGCCGAGATCTCGATCTGAATCCGGTCGAGCTCGGCGGCGGTCACCGGGTTCCCGAGGAACCGCGGGTCGCGCGTGGCGGCCACGGCCATCTGCTGGACGGTCCGGTACAGGGGCGCCCGCGCGCCGAAGGTGCCGATGCAGCCGCGCAGGCGGCCGGCGTTCTTCAGGGTCACGAACGCCCCGCACGGCGTGATGAGGCCGGGGCTGTCGGCCGTGACGATGGGCAGGGGCGTGCCCGCGAGCGCCGCCTTCACGGTCTCGCGGGCGATGCGCAGGAGCGTCTTCTTCTCGCTGTCGCTGAGCATGGTCAACCTCCGAACAGTCTCGACAACGGATCCCACCAAACCGCCCTGTACTTGACGCCCACCAGGATCAGGATGAGCACCGCCATGATGACGGTGCAGGTCAGGTTGAAGTACTTGTCGATGAACCGGCGGGCCCGCTCGCCATACTTGTAGATAAGCCCACTGATGACGAAGTACCGGAACTTGCGGAAGATGACCGTGGCCGCCAGGAACGTGAGCCAGTGGACGCCCGCGAAGCCGGCGATCCACGCGAACACCTTGTAGGGGATCGGCGACAGGGCCGCCACCGCCACCGCCCAGAACCCGTAGTCGCGGAAGAGGTCGAGCGCCTGCCGGGCCTCCTCGCGCAGGTGGAAGTACTGCATGGCCGCCAGGACCCGCTCCTCGCCCACCATCGTGCCGACCAGCATGGCCAGCATCGCGCCGAAGGTGCTCCAGAACGTGCAGTTGAGGGCGTACCAGAAACTCCGCTTGGGCTTGCCCAGGCACAGGGCCACCAGCAGCGGGTCGGCCGGGATCGGGAACCAGACCGCCTCGGAGAAGGCCACCGCGGCCAGGGCCGCGCCGGCGTAGCGGGTCTCGGCCCAGTGAAGGATCCACAGGTAGAGGCGGCGCACGGGACTCATCAGCCGGGCGGTCCAGTGCGCCTGGATCTCCTCCTGGATGATCTCGTCGGTGACGCCCGTGGTGTCGTCCGGTTTGGAGCTTGTTCCCAAGTGCATTAGCCTTGCG
>JAPLML010000570.1 GCA_026387055.1 Planctomycetota bacterium
AGCCGTCGCCGGTACGGCGACGAACAACTAAATCGCGGCCGTACCGGCCGCGGCTAAACGGGTTTGGCCGTACCGTCGCGCCCGATTTTCCTTGGTTCTGGCACGCGGCCTTGTTTAGAATAGGGTGGTGTCATCGCGGTATCGGCTGAAAGGGAGACACCTGTGGCGCTGAGTAAGGATCTGTGCGGCATCCTGGCGGTCGGGGTCGAGAAGGAACGCAAGGCCCACGAGATCTACGTGGCAGCGGCCGAGAGGACTTCCCATCCGCTGGGTAAGAAGATGTTCCGGCGTCTGGCCGAGGAGGAGACGAAGCACGAGCAGTTGCTTGCGTCCTGGGCCACCCAGGGGGTGTGCCCGGCGGTCTCCGGGCCGGCCCCCGCCGACAAGGACTGGCTCGCCCGACAGCTCGCGAAGGTGGCGGCGGCCGAGAAGCCCAACGCCGGCGACCTCGAGGCCATCGAGTTGGGGCGGCAGATGGAGCTGAAGAGCATCCAGTTCTACACCGACTGTGCCGCCAAGGCGCCGGACCCGCCGTCGAAGGGCCTTTTCCTGCGTCTCAAGGGCGAGGAGGACAAGCACCTGGCGATGCTGACGGACCTGTACGAGTTCATGGCCAACCCCGGCGTCTGGCAGACGCGCGAGGGCAAGGCCCATTTCGATTCCTGACGTGCCTGTTGGCGGGTGCCACGGCCCGCCCCGGGCGGGTCGTGCTCTCAGGATCTGGCGCGAGGCCGAGAACACGGGTTGCCAGCAACCCGTGGCACCCGGCAGGCGTGGCGGCGGGAATCGGACAGTTTTTCTTGCGTTGCACGGCTGGACTGGTACAATTCTCGACGCCTGAAGAAACCGTGGGGGAGATTTCCCCTTTCGCAACGGTTACCGCGTGTGGTTCCGTTCAACGGTTAGACTGAGCATCAGGGTCATAGTGAAAGGAGAACGGGAATGAGGTATCTGCTGCTGCTGGTTGTGCTGGTCGCGTTCGTGCTGTCGCCGTTCATTGTGGGCTGCCAGGAATCCGCTCCGCCGAAGACGAAGCCGGCACCGACTGACACAACAAAGCCGGCGCCGACGGATACGAAGCCGGCGCCGACGGACACGAAGCCGGCGCCGACGACGGAGAAGGAGAAGTAGGCCGATAGCACGAAGTCGCACCAGCAGGCGTACGCCCCCCGGGGCCGTTGGGTTGGGGCCGCAAGCGCGGTCTCCCCGTGGGGTGTGTGTCTCCAATCTGACGCGGATTGAAGATCTTACGATCGGGCGCCGCTTGCCAAGCGGCGCCCGGTTCGTTATAAACGGCGAAGTGCGGAATGCGGAGTGTGGAGTGAGGAGTGAGAAGCAAGGGACGTAGGGACGAACGCAACGGCCAACGGCAAGGCAATCGCGTTTGGCGGGGAGCCGAAGCCGACCGCGTAGCCGTGCCGGCTGCTGTTCAATCCGCAGTTCGCAATCCGCAATCCGCAATTCCTTGGCTGAATGCGCGTCGCTGTAGTTGAGGGCCTCTCATCATGCCTATGTTCGTCGTCACCGGCGGCGCGGGGTTCATCGGGTCGAACTTCGTCCGCCTGGCCCTCGCCCAATCGCCGGACCTGCGGATCGTCAACATCGACCTTCTGACCTACGCGGGGAACCTTGAGAACCTGGCGGGGGTGCCCGAGGACCGCCACACCTTCGTCCGGGCCGACATCACCGATCCCGAGGCGATGGCCCGCGCGATCCCCCCGAACGCCGACGCCCTGGTCAATTTCGCCGCCGAGACGCACGTCGACCGCTCCATCCTCTGCCCGCTGGCTTTCGTGCGGACCAACGTCCTCGGCACCCAGGTTCTCCTGGAGGCCGCCCGCGCGAGGGGCGCCAAGCGGTTCCTCCAGGTCTCGACCGACGAAGTGTATGGCGCGCTGGCGCCGGATGATCCGCCTTTCACGGAAGACCACCCGCTCGCCCCGTCGAGTCCCTACGCGGCCAGCAAGGCGGGGGCGGATCTCCTGGCCCTGGCGGCCTACCGCACCTACGGCCAGGACGTCGTCATCACGCGGTGCTCGAACAACTACGGGCCGTACCAGGTCCCCGAGAAGCTCATCCCCCTGATGCTCTCGAACGCCCTCGAAGACAAGCCGCTGCCCGTCTACGGCGACGGCCGGCAGGTCCGCGACTGGATCTACACCGACGATCATTCGCGGGCGATCCTGGCGGCGGCGACCCGCGGGCGGCCGGGGCGGGTTTACAACATCGGCGCCCGAAACGAGCGGTACAATATCGACGTGGTCCGCGGCATCCTGCGGCAGCTCGGCAAGCCGGAGTCGCTCATCGAGCACGTGACGGACCGGCCCGGCCACGACCGCCGCTACGCGATCGACTCGCGCCGCGCGCAGCAAGAGCTCGGTTGGCGGCCGGAGACGGTCTTCGAGGAGGGCCTCGCCCGGACCATCCGCTGGTATCGCGACCACGCCGACTGGTGGCGCCGCGTCAAGGACGGGTCGTACCGCGAATTCTATGAGAAGTGGTACGGGGGAAGGTAGTATCATCGACATTCCATTTTCGATTTCTGATTTTAGATTTTCGATTTGAACAGCAACAGCGAAACCGCATCCGTTCAATCGAAAATCTAAAATCTAAAATCGAAAATGGATTGGTGAACAGGCGCCCATGCCTTTCGAAGCTCCGCTCTACACCGAGGGTCTCGGCCAGCCGCCCGTGCGGCGGTACACGGGGCCCATCATCGACGCGCACACCCACGTCGAGGACGTGGCGAACGCGTGGCTCCTCTATCGCGCCGCCCAGGCGTTCGGGATCCAGGTGTTCTGCGGGGTGGTGCGGCCGGCGGTCATTGACGCCCTGAAGCACGAGTTCGGCGAGTCCTTCCGGCCGATCGTGCGGATCGACCATTCGCTGATCGGCCAGCCGTTGCGTTTCGCCCGCGAGAACGTCCTGGCGATCTGCGAGGGCCGGGCCAAGGGGGCGGTGGCCGCCAAGTTCTGGTACGCGCCCCGTTTCATCGCCGAGACGCATTTCCGTTTCGACAATCCGGCCTTGCGGCCGATCCTGGCGACGCTGGTGGACCTCGGCATGCCCGCCCTCGTGCACGTGGCCGATCCCGACTGCTGGTTCGAGCGGCAGTACAGCGACGCCGCCCGCTACGGCACGAAGGCGGCGCAGTACGAGGCGCTGGAGCGGACGCTCTCGGCCCTGCCGGATCTGAAGGTCCAGGGGGCTCATTTCGGCGGCGACCCGGAGGACCTGGACCACGTGCGCCGCCTCATGGACAAGTATCCGAATTACTACATCGACACGAGCGCCACGAAGTGGATCGCCCGCGAGCTTTCCGCCGCGCCCGCCGCGAGCCGGGCGTTTGTCGTCGAGCGGGCCGACCGCATCGTCTTCGGCAGCGACCTCGTGGCGTTCGGCGACGCCACGCCCGCCCATTACGGCTCGCGCTACTGGGTGCAGCGGTGGCTCTGGGAAGGCGAGGGCGCACGGCCGTCGCCCATCCCCGACCCGTGCGTGAGCGACCCGGAAGGCCCGACGGTCCACGGCCTCGCGCTTCCGGACGACGTGCTCGCGAAACTCTACACCGGCAACGCCCGGCGGTTGCTGGGCATCGAGATTTGACGCGCGGTTGTTCAGCCGTCGCCGGCACGGCGACGAATGAATTGCGGATTGCGGATTGCGAATTGCGGATTGGCCGGTGAACAGCGGCCGAGAGCCTAAGCGGTGCCAATCGCCATTTAGCCGCCCAGCTTGCTGGGCGCGTGTTGTTTTGCCGTCGCCGTAGGCGGCGACGCTTAGCAGCGCCTAAACCACAATGCAATGGCACTTGGTTAACGGCGTTGCATGCCACCCGGCGCAGGAGCAACAAGGAGGCCCCACCATGACCGACGAAGTCCGTTACCCGATGCTGCGGCCGGCCGAGATCGCCGCGCGGCGCCGGGCCTGCCCCGTGGTGTACATCCCCATCGGCACGCTGGAATGGCACGGCGTGCATAACCCCGTCGGGGCCGACACGCTCCAGGCGGAGGGCCTGGCCGTCCTGTGCGCCCGGAAGGGCGGCGGGCTGGTCTTTCCGCCCCTCTATTACGGCGAGAGCCGGTCGGAATCGCTCATGGAGGCGGGCGCCGAGGACCGCGACAAGATCGCCGAGGCCATGGGCCTGTCGCCCGACAACTTCCTGCCCGAGCGCCAGCCGTTCTCGCCCACCGAGCAGGTCCTCAACTACCAGCGTCTGCTCCTGCACATCCTCGCCGAGGCCGAGACGCTCGGCTTCGAGGTGGGCGTCCTCGTGGCGGGCCATTACCCGCTCATCGACCACGCCCGCGCGGCCGTGCTTCTCTTCAACCAGCGGCGCTACAGCAAGCGGCACGGCATGCTCGCGTGGGCGATCCTCGATTACCTCCTGATCCGCGACCGCTACCCCGCCGGCGGCGACCATGCGGCAGGATGGGAGACCTCGCACCTCCTGGCCCTGCACCCGGATCGCGTGGACCTGGGGCAACTGCCGCCGAAGGGGGCGAAGCTGGTGGGCATCATGGGCTCGATGCCGCCGCAGGAGGCGACCGCCGCGTTCGGCCGCGAGACGCTCGAGGCCTCGGCCGAGGCGGCCGTGTGCGAGGTCCGCCACCGCCTCGAGAACAAGCACCTTTACCGCGGCCACGGCAACTCGCTTCAGGAAGGGCTGTGGAAGAGGTAAAGCAGGGACGGGGTGGTCCGTCACAATTGAAACTGTCGGTAAGGTAAGCGCGGCGGCCGACCGGTGCCGCGACGCCGGCCGGGAGGCGGGGCAGGGCGGCCCGCAGGTCAGTTGCCCTTGTTGCCGGGCGGCGGACGGACCTTCGCCCAGAGCGCATACACCTTCTGCTCGATGGGGTCGGCAGACTTCTCGTACGCGGCCAGGACGCGCTCCAGCCCTTCGGCCAGGCGCTGGGCCGCGTCGTAGTAGGACTTCTCGGCCGGCACCCGCGCGATACCAGGCAGAAGCTTCAGCGTCCCATCGGCGAGCCGCCGCCGGCGTTCCGCCATGACGCCCATCTGGCGCACGACCAGCGCGGCGTGGGCCGTCTCGTAGCGAGCCCAGAGGCCCGCCTCGATCATGAGGTCCATGAACCGGTCCAGCCGCGCCGCCCGCTCCCGCAGGTTGCGGTACGGCGTGTCCGGCGATTTGGCCTCGACGGCGACGCGCCGGCCGTTCACGTAGAGGCACCGGCGTCCGTCCGGTTCGACGGTCGCCGCCAGATGGACCCATTCCCCCGGCGCCAGCCGGGCGTCGTACGCAAGGTGCCCTGCGTTGACAATGACGCGCAGCGAGTCCTTCGGATACGTGTCTAGGAGGTACCCGTTGCTCGTGCCGACCTTGGACTTATCCAGGATGCGGCCGCCCCCTTGACCCAACACCTCCGGCGCCACGAGGGCCTCCAGGGTGCAGGCGCGTGTAAGATCCGATCTCGGGTCGTGGGCGACCTCGAGGTACCCCTCGCCCCGGAGGCGGATCGCCGGGCCCTTGGGGGTCTCGACGGTCTCGACCTTGCCCACGATCTTCGCGGCCAGGGGGGCGCCTGCCGTGGCCGGAAACGTGCCGTCGGCGGCGCGGTCGAATCGCCACTCGGCCACCAGGGCCGGGTCCTCCCGGAGGCGGCCGGGTTTGTCCTGGGCGAGTGCGGCCACCTCCGCCTCGGTCAGGGCGCGGCTGAAGAGGCGCGCCCATCGGATGTCTCCGCGGAACCGGCTGCCGCCTTCGCTGTCGGCGCCGATCCGCAGGGGAAGCGTGTTGGTCGTGATGGTCGGCCACTCGGGCCGCCATATGGGATCGGCGTCCGCAGGCAGGGGCCCCGGCCGCGGCGCGGGGTCGGCCGGGACAAAGGCCGGCGGCGCCGCCCCGCCGAGGCCGATCCGCACCACCGCGCGCTCCGGCACCTGGTCGTACCGCAGAACCACGCGCCCGGCGTCGAACGATTTCCAGGCCTTTCCGTTCACCTCGACGGCCGTGACCGGCCCCGTCCCCGCCGTGGCCAGGAACAGCCGCTTGGCGCCGAAGCGGACGGGGAAATGCTGCTCGAGGCCCGTGATGCCGGGCGGCACGCGCGGCCTCAGGACGAGGGCGTCGGCCCCGTACTGGTACTCGAACAGGCCGCGCAGGAGGGCCGCCGGCGGCCCGAAGCTGTCATAGCACAGGTGGATCGGGTCGCCCCGGAACCAGACCTCCGCCCCGAAGTCCGTCAGGGGGTTGTCCAGGCGGAAGGCCCGCGCGAACTTGAGGAGCGTCTGCATCGACCGCCGGGCCTCGTCGTACAGCCCCAGGCGGCAGTAGGCCAGGATCATCCGCGCCTCGCACGTCGACCAGTGGCCGCCGTTCACCCACGTGCCGAACTTCCAGATGCTTGTTAACTTTTCGTACATATCGTCGAGGCTTGGGTAGTTGGTGACGATCAGGTCGTACTTGCGCAGGCCGGGGATCGAGGCGATCTTGTCGTAGATCT
>JAPLML010000188.1 GCA_026387055.1 Planctomycetota bacterium
GCTCTCGGCCGTCGAGGTCTTGCGCGAGCCGACGCTCGAACTGGCCCTGGCTACGCTGCTTCATGACGTCGGCAAGCCGCAAACGGCCGTCATGCGCGACGGCCGGTGGACCTTCTACGGCCATGCCGAGCTCGGCGAGAAGATGGCCGGGGAAGTCTGCCGGCGGCTGCGCCTGAGCAACTACCAGACCGGCCGCGTGACGTGGCTGGTGCGCCAGCACATGCGCCTGATGAACGCCGAGGCGATGCGCGAGGCCCGCCTGAAGCGGCTCTTCGCCGAGAGCGGTTTCGCAGATTTGGCGGAGCTTTGGCGGGCCGACTGCATCGCCTCGGGCGGCACGGCCGAGGGCTACGAGTCCCTGATGGCCCGGTACCGGGCCCTCGGGGCCGAGGAGGTGCGGCCCGCGCCGCTGGTGACGGGCCACGACCTCATCGCCCTGGGCCTTGAGCCCGGCCCGGCGTTCCGCACGATTCTCGACGAACTCTACGATGCACAACTCGAAGGCCGCGCCGCGACGCGAGACGACGCGCTGGCCCTCGCCCGAAGGATCGCCACGCCGCCATGCAAGCCGCCGACGTAAATCACGCCAACGGGGTCACGCTGGACAGCCACGACCGGCCGATCACGCCGAGCCGCCTCCGCCGAGCGATGAATCTCAATATCGCCGTCGGCGCCATGGGCATGGCCTGGTACGCCGTCTGCTCGGCCCAGCAGGTCATCCAGGTCTTCTTCAAGAACCACCTGCACGCCACCGACAGCGAACTGGGCCTGCTGGTGGCCGTGGCCGGGTATGCGGCGCCGTTCCACCTGGCGGCCATTTTCATCTACGGCCGGCTGACGAACCGCAAGCACTTCTGGGTCATCGCCCACATCTTCCACCGGCTGCTCGGGTACGTGCTGGCGGGCGTGGCGGTCTACGCCCAGATGGGCGGCGACACGCAACTGGGGATCAACATCCTCATCGTGGCCTCCGCCGTCAGTTGGGTGCTGATGACGGTCAGCGCCGCCGGGTGGTGGTCCTGGATGGCGGACCTCATCCCGGAGAACATCCGCGGCACGTTCTTCGGCCGCCGGGCCGTCATCGTCCACTTCACGAACATGCTGTGGTTCTTCGGCATCATGCTCTCGCTGGACTACCTGAAAGGCGCCGACGACAGCCACGTGCTGTGGATCTACGCGGTCGTCTTCGGCATCGGCGGGACTCTGGGCATCCTCGACATCGCCCTGCACGCCTTCATCCCCGAGCCGAAGCGGGATCCCGGCGAGACCAACATCGGCTGGCGCGAGTTCTTCGAGCCCGTGAAGAACCGGAACTTCATGCGGTTCTCGGTCGCCATCGGCCTGTTCGGTTTCGCCATCGGCGTGTGGGGGCCGTTCCTGGCGCCCTACATCACGGCCGACCCCGGCAGCATGGGCGGCGGCCTCGGCGCCCCGAACAAGTGGCTCGGCATCATGTTCGTCATCACGTCCGTCATGCTGATCCTGACGGTGACGGCCTGGGGCATCCTCATGGACCGCTTCGGCCGCAAGCCCACCGTGATCCTCGGGGCCCTCTTCCCGATGAGCTGGATCGGGTACCTGTTCCTCACGCCTAACAATTACATCTACATTTTACCATTTATGGCCCTGCTGGGCGGCCTGCTCAGCCCCGGCTACTGGAACGGCGCCGGCCAGTTGATGCTGACCCTGACGCCGCAGAAGAACCGCACGACGTTCGTCTGCTGGCACAACGTGGTGGCGGCGGTCATCGGGGCCGAAGGCCCCGTCGTCGGCGGGGTCCTGAAGGACGCCATCGAGCAGCCGCCGCACCACGCCTGGCTTGGCCCGCCGATCGAGAGCCTCAAGCAGGCCCTCCTGGGGATGGGCTTGACGAGCGACGTCTGGGGAATCCACATCACGAGCTTCCACGTCGTGGGCCTGCTGTCGCTGGCGCTGTGCGTTCCCTGCATCATCCTGCTGAGCCGCATCCGCGAAGGAAGCGAGCGGCCGGTCGGGTTCGTCGTGTCGCGCCTGGCCACGCCGGGCGTGTTCCGGACCTTCCTGAACCTCGGGAGCATCGCCAGCCCGGCCAGCTCGAGGCGGGCGGCCCGGTCCCTCCGGACGATGGACGGCATCTCGGGCCACCTGGCCGAGGCCGACGTCATCAAGCGCCTCGACGACCCCGACCCGGAGGTCCGCCAGGAGGCGGCCCGGGCCCTCGGGCGTATCGGATCGCACGAGACGGTCGACGCCCTCCTCCAGCGCCTGCGCGACCCGAACTCGACCATCCGGCCGGACGCGGCCCGGGCTCTCGGCCAGATCGGCAGCCCCGCCGCCGTGCCAGCCCTGATCGAGGCCCTTTCGAGCGGGTCCGTGGAGCTCGAGGAAGCCTGCGCCCAGGCCCTCGGCGCCATCGGCGACCGGGCGGCTCGCACACGCCTCAAGCGGCTTCTTCCGGAGAAGCGGACCGAGCGGGTTTTCGTTTCCATTGCCGAGGCGATGTCGAAACTCGGCATCCTCGAGGCCGGGTGGGAGATCGTGCCGCGGATGCACGAGACGACCAACCCGGTCCTGCGCCGCCAGCTCGCCATCGCCATGGGGAACCTGCTCGGCAACCCCGGCGAGTTCTACGTCTACCTGACGGGCGAAACGTCGCACCAGGGCGCGCGGCTGGGCCGGCTCTTCCGCCGCGCCCGCCAGGCCGTGCGGTCGTTCCGCCCGGCGGCCGGCAACGCGGACGAGCGGGCGGCCCTCAAGGACCTGGAGGCGGACCTGCCGCGCCTGCGCGGCCTCATGGAGGCCCAGGACTATGCGGCGACCATCGAGGCGATCCACGAGCAGGTTCGCAGCCTCGTGCGCCTGACGATCAAGCGGGAACTGGAGGACGAGGTCGCCGTCGAGTACGCCTTCGCGCGCGACGCCAAGCTCGGCCTGGGGTTCTGGTTCGTCCAGAAGATACGGTCGCTGGCGGACAAGATCAAGGACCCGGAACTCCTGCACTCCGACGCCCTGCTCGCCCTCTACTTCCTGAGCGCCTACCGCCTCCCGCCCGCGCCCCCCGCCGAAAAAATGTAGGCCGGGGCGCTGCCCCCAAAAAAATGTAGGCCGGGGCGCAGCCCCGGCGCCGCTGACGTGAATAGCAAAAGCCGGGGCGCAGCCCCCGAAAAAATGTAGGCCGGGGCGCAGCCCTGGCGCCGTTGACGTGAACAGCAGAAGCCGGGGCGTTGCCCCGGCCTACGCACTTCATCGCTTGATCGCCCGGATCGCTGCGGCGCCAGGCGGCATCCTAATACACGAATGGGACAAGACGTTTTGTTCTTTGCATGTAGAGGCGGTATCGCTCGCCAAATGCCTCTATCAAGGCTTGCTCCTCGATCCGCATGCGCCACAGACACACGATGAAGATCGGCACGAAGATGACCAGAAGCGAGGCCAGGTTCCCGACACACAAGCCGAAGCCGAGAAGGACCAACAGGGCGCCGGTATAACTGGGATGGCGAATCAGGCGATACGGACCCGAGTCGATCAGTTGATGATCCGCGGCGATCGCCACATTGGCGGTGAAAAAACGCCCAAGGTAGATGATCGAGAACCAACGCAGGACCAGACCTGGCACAAATAGACAGAAACCCAGTACATATAACCGGTCGCTCCACGGAAGCGCCCAGGCGGGCAGCGTGAACGCCAGAAGAACGCCGAGCCCAATGCTTGCCAGATTCACAAGCCAGATCACTGCCAGCGACTTGCGGTCCCTGGAGGTGGCATCCGGCTTTGAGCGCCTGGTCAGCGTCAGGCAAAGCTCAGACGCACACACAACGAGACCGAGAATATAGGGTTGAGGTAGGTTCACGTTGCGTTACGGCCCAACCATGATGGGGCAGACTGCATAGACCGGTCGAGGGTGTCATGTGCTGGCCGCAATGGAGGTGCCCCCCGACGCCCAATGACTCACCCGCTTGGAACTCGACACTTCATGTGACCCGCAAAGTATACCCGACGAATTCGGCCTTTGCCAATACAATCAGATACCCCCGTTGCATCGGTGTGACCGCAGGTTCCAGTAGAAAGCCGGGGCGTTGCCCCGGCCTACATGGTCCGTGTGTTCGCGATGGTCAGAGCTTCTGGAGCAGCAGGCTGGCGTTGTGGCCGCCGAAGCCGAAGGAGTTCGAGGCGGCACGGTGGATCTTCATCGGGCGGGGGCGGAGCGGCACGTAGTCCAGGTCGCAGGCGGGATCGGGATTTTCGAGGTTGATCGTCGGGGGGGCCACCTGGTCGCGGATCGCCAGCGTGGTGGCGATGAACTCGACGCCGCCGGAGGCGCCCAGCAGGTGCCCGAGGCTCGACTTGGTGCTCGAGACGGCGAGCTTCCGGGCATGCTCGCCGAAGACGGTCTTGAGGGCCTTCGTCTCGGCCACGTCGCCGAGGCCCGTGGCGGTGCCGTGCGCGTTGATGTAGTCCACGGAGTCCGGCCCGGCCTTGCCGTCGCGGAGCATCTGCATCATGGCCGCGGCGGCGCCCTCGCCTCCGGGATCGGGCTGCACGATGTGACACCCGTCGCCGCTCATGCCGAAGCCGATGAGCTCGGCATAGACCCGGGCCCCACGGCGCTTCGCGTGCCCGTACTCTTCGAGGATCACGATGCCCGCCCCTTCGCTCAGCACAAAGCCGTCGCGGTCGCGGTCGAAGGGGCGGCTCGCGCGGGCGGGCTCGTCGTTGCGGGTCGACAGGGCCCGGGCGGAACAGAAGCCCGCCAGGCCGAGCGGCGTGAGGGCGGCCTCGGACCCGCCGGTGATCATCACGTCGGCCTCGCCGATCTCGATGGTCCAGAGGGCCTGGCCGAAGGCGTTGTTGGCGCTGGCACAGGCGTTGGCGACTCCGGCGTTCGGCCCCTTGATGCCGTAGTGGATAGAGATCTGCCCGGCGGCGGCGTTGATCATCAGCTTCGGAACCATGTAGGGCGAGACCCGCATCGGGCCTTTTTCGAGCAGGCGGGCGTGCTGTTCCTCGAACTCCTTGAGGCCGCCGATGCCGCTGCCGACAATCGCGCCGACGCGGAACGGGTCTTCCTTCGCGAAATCGAGCCCGGAGTCCTTCACCGCCTGGATGGCCGAGGCCACGGCCATCTGCGCGAAGCGGTCCAGGTGCCGGGCCACGCGCTTGTCAAGGTAGGCCTCGGGATGAAAGTCCTTGATCTCGCCGGCAATGCGGGAACTATAGGCGGACGCGTCGAAGGACTCAATCCGGCTGATGCCGGACTCGCCGGCCAGGAGCCGCCTCCAGAACAGCTCCACCTCCTGTCCGAGCGAGGTGATGAGACCCAGACCCGTAACCATGACGCGGCGTGTCATCGGTTACAGGTGCGCCTCCACGTAGTCGATGGCCTCGCCGACGGTCTTGATCTTTTCGGCGTCCTCTTCGGGGATGTTGATATCGAACTCATCCTCGAAGTCCATCACCAGCTCGACCGTGTCGAGCGAGTCGGCGCCCAGGTCGTTGACGAACGAGGACTCCCGGGTAATCTGGGACTTGTCGACGCACATCTGCTCCGCCACGATTTCAATCACACGTTCCTCGATGGTCGCCAAGGTTATTCCTCCCTGATTCTTGCTTTCAATGGTCCCCACTTCCCCCTGCCCCGATGCGGCCGGGGTACGACCCGAATCCAATCCTGCGGCGCCGCTCCTCAATGTCAGGGCGGCCTGCGCCCGGCATGTGTTCCGTGGGCATGCCGCCCCTGATTCACGGCGCCATGCCGCCGTCCACGGGCAGCACGTGTCCGGTGACGTAGGCGGCGTCGTCGCTCGCGAGGAAGCAAACGACCTTCGCCACTTCGGCGGCGGTGCCCATCCGCTGCATCGGGATCGCCGCCAGGGCCATTTCCTTGGCCTTGTCGGGCAGCACCTGCGTCATGTCGGTGTCGATGAAGCCCGGCGCGACCGCGTTGCAGCAGACATTCCGGCGCGCCAGTTCCCGCGCCACCGTCCGCGTGAAGCCGACCACCCCCGCCTTCGACGCCGAGTAGTTGGCCTGGCCGGGGTTGCCGACAAGGCCCGACACGCTCGCCAGGTTGACGATGCGGCCGGCGCGCTGGCGGATCATGTAGCGCGCGGCGTGCTTCGTCATCAGGAACGTGCCCCTCAGGTTGACCGCCATCACGAGGTCCCAATCCTTCACTTCCATCCTCAGGAGGAGGTCGTCGCGGGTGATGCCGGCGTTGTTGACCAGGATGTCGATCCGCTGGAGCTTCTCGGCCACGTCTTCGATCATCTTCTCGACGGCCGCTTCGTCGGTCACGTCGACCTTGTAGGTCAGGACCGGCTTGGCGCCGGCCGCCAGGAGCTTTTCGGCAGACGCCTTGAGCACGTCCTCCAGGACGTCGACCATGACGACGGTGGCGCCGCCCTCGGCCAGTTGGCGGGAGATCTCGAAGCCGATCCCGCGGGCCGCCCCCGTCACGATGGCCGTCTTGCCCTCGAACTTCATACGCCGGCTCCCTTGTTCAACGCGTCAATGTCGGCCACGGTTCCGACGGCCACCGCCTGGCGGCCGACTTTGCGGTCGATGCGCTTCAGCAGGCCCGTCAGGACCCGGCCGGGACCGATCTCGTAGAAACGGTCGAAGCCGTCGGCGATCAGGCGCTGGATGCCGTGCTGCCAACGAACCGCACCGTCCACCTGGCGGGTCAACAGGTCCGCCACGCTCTGGGCGCCACTATAATACTCGCCCGTCACGTTTGCAACGACGGGGAATTTCAGCTCCTCGACTCGCAGGCGGCGGAGTTCGGGAGCAAGCTTTTCCCGGGCCGAGGCCATCAAGGGCGAATGAAACGCCCCCGCCACCTGAAGCGGCACAGCCCGCTGGGCGCCCAGAGATTCGGCCAGTTCGAGCACCCGGTCGCAGGCCGCCTTCACGCCGCTCAGGACCACCTGACCGGGACAGTTGTAATTGGCGGGCCAGATTGTACCGGCGGGGCGCGCCGCTCCGCAAATCTTTTCCGCCACGGCTTCGTCGGCCCCCAGGAGAGACACCATGCCGCCAGGCTGGGCGTCGCAGGCCTCCTGCATGCAGCGTCCGCGGAGGTGCGTGAGGCGGACGGCCGTGTCGAAAGCCATCGCCCCTGCCGCCACCAAGGCCGTGTACTCGCCGAGGCTGAGGCCCGCCGCCGCCTCGGCCGCCAGGGCAGCGCCCGCCGGCGTGGTGCGCAGGGCCGCCAGCGCCGCCAGGCTCGTGACGAGAATGGCCGGCTGGCTGACGTCGGTGGCCGTCAGGCGATCCTCAGGCCCCTCGAAGCAGATCGCCGACAGGCGGAAGCCGAGCACTTGGTCCGCGCGGTCGTAGAGCGCTCGGGCCTCGGGGAAGCGCTCGGCCAGGTCCTTGCCCATGCCGACGGACTGCGCCCCTTGCCCGGGGAAGAGGAATGCCGTCTTGCCCATACCTGTGCCCCATCTATAGACACACTCGCGAAAAATGCCCAATGACCAAGCACCAATGACCAGTCAAAAGACAAAGAGCAATGTCTAATAACGAAGGTCCGCTACCGAAAAGCTTCTTGCGTGTCGCCTTTGTTTGGTCATTGCCGTTTGCTGTTTGCTGTTTGATTGGTCATTGGCGTTTGGTCATTGGTCATTCGGCAAGGAGTGCCCCCGTCCCCTTCAGTGCCGAATGACGGCCCCCGCCCACGTCAGCCCCCCGCCGAACGCGATGAGGACCGCGACGTCGCCGGGGCCGAGGAGGCCCTGGCGGCGGGCCTCGTCGTGGGCGATGGCCACGCTCGCCCCGCCGGTGTTCCCGTACTTGTGGATGTTCACAAAGACCTTCTCGGGCGGGAAGCCCATGCGGCCGGTGGCCGCGTCGATGATGCGCTTGTTGACCTGGTGCGGGATGACGAGGCGGACGTCGGCCGGCGTCAGGCCGCAGACCTTCAGGCACTCGTCGATCAGCTCCTCCATCTTCTCGACGGCGAAGCGGAAGACCTCGCGCCCGCGAATCTGCATATAATGAAGCCGCTGGTCGACCGTCTCGTGCGACGGCGGGCGCCGCGAGCCGCCGGCCGGCAGGAGCATCAGCGCGCCGCCCGATCCGTCGGCGTAGACGGTCGTGTACAGGAGGCCCGTGTGGGGCTGGTCCGAGGCCTGGACGACGGCCGCCCCCGCCCCATCGCCGAACAGGACGCACGTCGAGCGGTCGGTGTAATCGGTGATGCTCGAAAGGATCTCGGCGCTCGTCACGAGGACCGTGCGGGCCTGGCCCGACAGGATGGCGGCCCGCGCCTGGGCCAGGGCATAAATGTGCCCGCTGCACGCGGCGGTCAGGTCGAACGCCCCGGCCCGCTTGCACCCGAGGCGGTCCTGGATCCAGCAGGCGGTCGAGGGCAGCGTGTTGTCGGCGGTGATGGTGGCACAGATGACGAGGTCGACCTGGTCGGGCGTGACGCCGGCGTCGGCCAGGGCGGCACGCGAGGCGGCGATCGCGAGGTCGCTCGTCGCCTGGTCGTGCTCGGCCAGATGGCGCTCCTTCATGCCGGTCCGCTGGACGATCCACTCGTCGTTGGTGTCGACGATGCGGGTGAAGTCCTCGTTGGTCATCACCCGCTCGGGGACGTACATGCCGGTACCGAGGAGTCTGGCGCTGGCCGGGCGGTTCACGCGTCGGCACCTCCGGCCTGGGCCACTTCCTCGACGATCATGCGGTTGACCTGCTGGCGGGCGAAGGTCGAGGCCACCCGGAAGGCGTTCGTGATGGCCCGGGCCTTCGAGTTGCCATGACAGATGATGACGATGCCCTCGACGCCCAGGAGCGGCGCCCCG
The DNA here is from genome assembly GCA_026387055.1 of Planctomycetota bacterium. Taxonomy (GTDB): domain Bacteria; phylum Planctomycetota; class Phycisphaerae; order FEN-1346; family FEN-1346; genus JAPLML01. The sequence goes on from JAPLML010000188.1 coordinate 8,787, forward strand.
CCGTACTCCTCGGCATCGTGACGGCGCTGAAGGTCGCCAAGGATCGGGACGAGCTTGACCTTGACCTCCGGGGGGAGCGCCTTCACTTGCTGCATGATGGTCTGGAACAGGCTGCCGGCCATGGCCTCGACGCACTTCAGGACGATGTTCCCCACGAACCCGTCGCAGACGACGACGTCGAAGCGTCCGTTGAAGATACCGCGGCCCTCGGCGTTGCCGCAGAAGTTGACGCGGGCGCGCGAAAGCAGCTCGCGGGCCTCGCGCGCCAGGTCGTTGCCTTTCTCGCCCTCCTCGCCGATGCTCAGGATGCCCACGCGGGGCTTCTCGATGCCGATGACCTTGCGGGAGTAGACGCTCGCCATGACGCCGTACTGCAAGAGGTGCACGGGGCGGCTGTCGACGTTCGCGCCGACGTCGATCAGGACGACGGGGCCGTAGAACGTCGGGAGGACCACGCTGATGCCCGGCCGGCGGATGCCCGGCAGGCGCTTCATGACCATGTGGGCGTCCGCCACGAACGCGCCGGTGTTGCCGGCGCTGATGACGGCGTCGGCCTCCTCGCCGCGCATGAGCTCCATCGCCCGCCGCATCGAGGAATCGGGCTTGCGGCGGACGGCCTCGACGGGCGGCTCGGCCATGCCAACCACCTGCGTGGCGTGGACGATGCTCAGCCGGTCGAGCGGCGCCCCGGTCGCCCGGAGCTCCTGCCGCAGGGCGGTCTCGTCGCCGACCAGGATGATCTCGTCCTGCACGAGGAGGTCGCGGGCGGCCACGGCGCCGCGCACCACCTCGCGGGGGGCGTAGTCCCCGCCCATGGCGTCAATCGCCAGGCGCACCGGCTACTCCTCCTCGACCGTCAGGATCTTGCGGCCCCGGTAGGTGCCGCAGTTGCTGCACACCGCGTGAGGCAGCGTCGGGTGCCCGCACTTCTTGCACACCACGGTCCGAATGGGGACCAGCGCGTGGTGGGCCCGCCGCTTGCGCTTGCGGGCCTTCGAGGTTCGCCTTTTCGGAACCGGCATAACGTCCTCCTTCGCGTTGGCCAGGCACAACCGTGCCGCAGGCAAAATCTGCAGTCGGAAAAGGGTGAGAGCCTACTGTCCCTTGCCCCCAGGGTCAACCAAAATGCCCACCGCGGCGTCGGGCGCGGAGGCCGGCTCGACGATATCGTCCTTGATGGGCGAGTACGCCGCCTTCGATTCGGTCTTGCCGTCGCGCGTCACGGCCGCGTTCTGGAAGAAACACTTGATGCCCGTGCCGTCCTGGAGAATCGGCGTGTTTTGGAGATGATAATGCAGGTGCGGTTCGGAGGAGTTCCCCGAATTCCCGCAACGCCCGAGCACCTGGCCCCGCTTCACCTTGTCGCCGACCTTCACAACGATGCTGCCCTGCTTGAAGTGCGCCAGGACCGAGACCTCCCGCTCGCGGTGCTGAATGACGACGCCGTTGCCCACCGCCGAGTACGGGTTCATGGAGCCGGGGACGTTGTCGCGGACGCCCTCGATCACGTCGGTCACTGTGCCATCGGCGGGCGCAAGGACCTCGCGGCCGAACGCATAGTAGTCCTCGTTGGAGTTGCTCGCCCCTTTGCGGGTCTTGCCGTCGGGCCCCACGCCGAGGAAATCGAAGGCGTATCGCTGGCCGGGGGCATCATGATGCTGATTGAGCGCCTTCGTATCGCCGCCCCAGACGACCAGCCACCGGCCCTTCAGCGGGAGCGCCAGGGGCGTCTCGTGCTTCTCAACCGCCGGAATCGCCGGCGCGTGCGGCTGCATCCAGAGCCCCGCGATCTTGCCAGCCTCGTCGAGGACGATCCTGAGGTCCAACATGCCCCGCTCGAAGTGCGCTGGGAGGATCGCCTGGTTCGGCGGCACGAATCGCGGGGCGTCGAGTTTCTGGATCTTGCCGAGCTGATCCACGAGGCCCTTGAAGAAGGCGTCGGACTTGTCGCGCGGGAAGGCCTTGAGCACCTCCTCGTTGAAGTCGCGCTGGATGGCCGCGTAGTCGGCCGCATTGATGGCCGCCACGAGGCGGTCGGCGACCTTCTGGAAGCGGTCGGTGGCGGTTTCCTCGGCGAGCGCTGCCGCGGCGATGGCCAGCACCACGGCGCAACACATTGCATGTTTTCGCATAGGTTCAATCATCGTGATTGTCCCCACCCACGGCGAACGACACACGCCCGGCAAGCTGGGCGGCTGAATAAGCCAAACGAGCTACTTCGCCCTCTTGAGTTGCCCGCGCACGAGATCGGGCACGCGGGCGAGCGCCGCCTCAAGGGCCTCGGCGTTCTTGCCGCCGCCCTGGCCGAGGTCCGGCCGGCCGCCGCCCTTCCCGCCCACCGCCTCGGCCACCGCGCGGACCAGGTTTCCCGCGTGGATGCCCTTCGCGACGAGGTCCTTCGAGGCCGCCGCCACAACGTTGACCTTATCGCCCTCGCGGCTCGCCAGAACGATGACGATGCTCTTGTGCCGCGCGCGGGCCGCGTCGCAGGCCTCGCGCAGGGCCGCCGCATCCGCGCCCTCGACCTCGCTCACCCCGAGGGGCACGCCGCCGACGTCCCGGACCTTCTCCATCACCTCGTCGAGGCCGCCGCCGCGCTTCGTGAGGCTCTTCGCCTGGGTGAGCTGCGCCTTGAGCTCCTTGATCTGCCGCTGAAGCGACTCGACGCGGGCCACCAGGCTGTCGGGGGCCGCCTTCAGGGCCTCGCCGAGCCGCGCGAGCAGGTCCTCCTGCTCGTGGAGGTGCTCGAGGGCCCCGGCGCCCGTGACGGCCGTGAGGCGGCGCACGCCGGCGGCCACGGACTCCTGGCCCGTGATCTTGCACAGGCCGATGCGGCCGATGTTATCGAGATGCGTGCCGCCGCAGAGCTCCATCGAGAAATCGCCGATCGAGACGACGCGGACCTCGTCGCCGTATTTCTCGCCGAAGAGGGCCATCGCGCCGCGGCGCCGCGCCTCGTCGAGCGGCAGGTACGCCACGCCCACGGGCCACGCCTCCATGATCCGCTGGTTCACCAGGTCCTCCACCTTCCGCAGCTCCTCCGGCGCCAGCGACGTCGGGTGCGTGAAGTCGAACCGGAAGCGGTCGGGCCCGACCTCGGATCCCGCCTGGTGCACGTGCTCGCCCAGGACCGTCTGGAGCGCGTACTGCAAGAGGTGCGTGGCCGTGTGGTTGCGTCCGATGGCCAGCCGCCGCGCGGCATCGACCGCGGCGCGGGCCCCGCGGCCAAGCTCGATCCGCCCCTTCTCCACCTTCACGAGGTGCACGGTGAACGCATGGTCGAGGATCGTGTCGGAGACCGTCGCCGTCCCGTTCGGGCACGCGAGGGTGCCCGTGTCGCCCACCTGCCCGCCGGACCGCGCGTAGAAGGGCGTGCGGTCGAGAAGGACCTGGGCCTGCGCCCCCGCGTCGGCCGCCTCGACCCACTCGTCGTCGACGAGGATCGCCAGGACGGCGGCCTCGCACTCCGTGGCCTCGTAGCCGACGAACTCGGTGCGGGTGTTCTCGCGGTGCAGGCGCTCGAGGGCCTTCGCCGAGAGAAGCTCGCGCTTGAAGACGATGGCCTCCTGGCCCATGGTCGAGCCGGCCCGCGACTGGGCCCGGCGCTCTTCCATCGCCTTCTCGAACGCCACGGAATCGTAGGCGATGTGCTTCTGTTCCAGAACCTGCTCCATGTACTCCAACGGAACCCCATGAGTGTCGTAGCACTCAAACATCGCGTCGGCAAACGTGCCAACCTGGGCGCAAGTGGCGGCCTCCCGAGTCGCCTCATCGGAGCCATAATGGCTCTCGATGAACTGCTTGAATCTCTGCACGCCCGGCGAGCCCTCGTCAACCGCCGCGGCAAATCGCTTCTCCTCTTCTTCAAGGATGCTGACGATGGTCGGCTTGCGCTGGACGATCTCGGGGTAAGCCCCGCCCATCGTCTCCTCAACCACGGGCACCAGCCTGTAAAGGAAGGGATCGAGAAGCCCGAGCAGGCGCCCGTCGAGCGCCGCGCGCCGAATCAGTTTGCGCACGACGTACGCGCGCCCGACGTTGCCCGGGAGCGCACCGTCCGCGATACAGAAGGAAACGGCCCGCACGTGCTCGGCGATGCGCCGGAGACGCCGGCTGGGCCCCTCCGCGGCGCCGCAGGCATAGGGACAACCCGTCTCCCTGGCCGTCGCCTGGACGATCGGCGCCATGACGTCGATGTCCTGGGCCGTGGGCACGCCCTGCATGATGGCCGCCATCCGCTCCAGGCCCATGCCCGTATCGATATTCTTGGAAGGCAGCGGCACGAGCTTCCCGCCTTCCTGCCGGTCGAACTGCTGGAGCACGAGGTTCCAGACCTCGACGAACCGGCTGGAGTCGTTGGCGGGCGAGGAGTTCGGCTTCGTGGAGACGCCCGTGTCGATCAGGATCTCGGTGCACGGCCCGCACGGGCCGTTCGGGCCCTTCGAGGGGGCCGACTCGGGCCAGAAGTTCGATTCCTCGCCGAACCGCCAGATCCGCTCCGGCGGGACGCCCACCAGGCGGCTCCAGATGTCATACGTCTCGTCGTCCTTCTCGTAGACGGTGATGTGGAGCCTGGCGGGGTCCTGGCCCATCTCTTCGAGCATGAACTGCCAGGCCCACTGGCAGGCCTCCTTCTTGAAGTAGTCGCCGAAGGAGAAGTTGCCGAGCATCTCGAATAGCGTCATGTGCCAGCGCGTGACGCCGACATTCGAGAGGTCGCCCGTCCGCAGGCACTTCTGGCTCGTGGCCGCGCGGGTGAAGCCGGCGGGCTTCGTGCCGAGGAACTGCTCCTTGAACTGGTTCATCCCCGCCCCGGTAAACAGGAGCGTGGGGTCGTTGTGCGGGATGAGGGAGTCGGAGGCGACGATCCGGTGCCCCCGCTTCTCAAAGAACCGCAGGAATCGCTCGCGAATCTCGTCGGTTTTCACGTCCAGGGCTCCCCTTGACAGCAGGATTGAGGTCCACGGAACTATCCAGTCTAGCAGGCCATCGGGGTTTTGCAAGTCCGCTTCCGGAGTTTGGCCTTGACCTTCAGACACGCGCGTGTTATGAATTAGGTGAGGTCAAGTCCGTTGGGGGTTGCCGCGCCGGAGGCCTGGGCCCGCATGAGGATATTCGTCAGCTATTCACACGAAGACCGTGAGATTGTGAAGGACTTGACGGCACAGTTGCAGGCCGCTGACGTGCAGGTCTGGGATGCCGGACGAGACGTGAACCCCGGGGAAAACCTGTCCCTGGAGATCGGGAAGGCATTAGAGCAATCTGATGCGATGATTGTCCTGGTCTCCCCCAAGTCCATTAAGTCCCTCTTGGTGCAGCGTGAATTTGAGTACGCCTTGACCTCTCCCAACTTCAAGGACCGACTCATCGTTGTGGAGATCAAGCCGACTAAGCATCTCCCGTGGATCCTGCGCAAGTTCCGTCCCATTCGTTTCTATGAGAGCCCGGCCAAAGCCAAGAGGAACATCGTCAACCGAGTTCGGCACCTAGCCAAGGCCACGGCCAATGCCTCGTAGATCAGCCTCACTCCCACGCGAGGTCTTCCTATCGCATTCGAGCCAAGACCGTGCCTTCGTAAAGAAGCTGGCGAAGGTTCTGCGGCGGCACGGGGTGCCCTTCTGGTACGGTGAGTCCCACATACTCGGCGCTCAGCAGTGGCATGACGAAATCGGCAAGGCCCTGGCCCGGTGCGATTGGTTCCTGCTCGTGCTCTCACCCCACTCCGTCAGGTCGAAGTGGGTCAAGCGGGAGCTTCTTTATGCTCTGACAGATGATCGGTATATCGAGAGAATCTTGCCCGTACTGCGCAAGCCCTGCGACCATGCGAGACTCTCGTGGACTCTCGCGAGTTTCCAGTTCGTGGATTTCAGCGGAGACTTCAACGAAGCCTGTCGCCTGCTTCTTCGACGCTGGGGCCAAACCTACCGTCGGGCGTGATCGACCACGGCCACCAGGAACACGAAGGGCACGATTGAGGTAAGCCCGCGCTGTCCGTGAAACACCCGCGGCCTCGCGGTTCACAGGCGCACCCCTTCGGCCTTGCACTGGCGGAACACGCCGAACTCCTGCTCGTCGAACTCCTCGGCGTCGGCCGGCATGGCATGGCTCGCGAGGTCCGATTCGAGTTGCAGGCGATAGTACCCAGCCTGAACACACACAGATATGCCTACATCACGCCTATGGCTCACACGGGCGCCCGGCGCCGGCGCAGGAGCGACAACAGGAGTTCGGGCAGCACCGCGGCGGCCGCCCCGGCCAGCGCCGTCAGGAGCGACCGCCCGAACGTGCGGCCGACCGTTTCCTCCGCCCGGGCCGGACCCGCCGCGGCGCCAGCCGGCGCCCGGCGGGAGCCGCGCACCATCCTGGCCACCACGAAACCGGCCACCCCGATGGCGGCCGCGACCGCCACAGGATGCTTCCGAATGAGCGTCAGCGGGTGCAACTCGGTCTTTAGACGCCCGGCGGCCGCGCGGGTCTCGCCGAAGAAGCCGTCGACGTGCCGGCGGGCCCGCCGCTCGAGTTCTTCCGGGGGCAGGTCGCACAGGCGCGGCACGGGGGCCTCGGCGCTCATCTCTCCTCCCGGGCTTTGACGAAAAGCATGGCGACGAGGAAAACGGCCACCATCAGGCCGCCCACGATCATCAGCCCGGCGCCGGGGACTTCCAGGCGGCTCCCGATAAACGTGGCCAGACCGAACGCCAGCAGGGCCAGCCCGATCAGGCCGGCGCCCACCAGCGCGGCCATCCAGACCGCCTCGCGCATGCAGCCGCGGGCCAGGCGCCGGCCTTCAGCAGCCAGGATGGCGAGGTAGCAGCGCGCGGCGCCTTCGGCGTGCGCGAACGCCCGCCGCAGACACTCCAGGAAGTCGCCCTCCGTCGAGTTGCCGTCCGAACCAGACAATGACACCTCGTATTGCGGACGAAGCGGGCCGTGCGGTCAGGTGGTCGTCAGCCCCGACCGCGGCCGACGAGCAGGCCGAGGGCGAACCCGACAGCGCCCGCGAGGCCGGCCACGACCCCGATGGCGGCCCCAGGATGCTCCTTGGCCCACTGAGTTGTGCCGTTGACCACCTTGTTCCTCGCCAAGGACGCCACTTCCGCGATGTCGCGCTTCAGGGCATCGACCTTCGCGGTCAGTTCCTGCGTCTCGGCCGTCTCGGCTACATTTGCCATAGTGCGTTCCCTTCCTCTCAAGTGGCGCCCGTCAGGGGCGCCGATGTACAGTGCTTGTGTGCCAGCCGCCCGGGCCGCGGTTGCGTCGTCGGACGCACCCTTCATGCCCCGGCTCCTGTACTTCTTAGTATAGCAGAGACCTCGCCGCAGATGCCACTATAAAACGCCAATTGGGGTAACGCCTCAGTTTTGGGCGCTTGGGGGCGGGGTAGCGAAGAGGAGACGGTAGGGGTCGGCGTCGGGATGTTCGGCGAGGCGGTTGAGGAAGGCTCTGAAGGCGCCGGCCGGATCGGCGGTGCGTTTACGCAAGGTATG
>JAPLML010000391.1 GCA_026387055.1 Planctomycetota bacterium
GCCGTCGCCGCACACGGCGACGATCATCAAGTTATGCTGGTTTACCTTTGCCGCTACCCTCGAACCCGCCACAGGACACAGGCCAACGGCAACGGCTTTAACCGGTCGCCACGGCGACTAAACTTCGAACGCCGAGAACGCCGAGCGAGGATAGGGCGAAAAACGGCCAACGGCGAAGCCAGCCCACGTTTAGCCGTCGCGTTTAGCCGTCGCCGCACACGGCGACGATCATCAAGTTATGCTGCTTTACCTTTGCCGCCACTTTGAACTTGAAACTTGAAACCTGAAACTTGAAACTGCCGTTAACCGCCGAGAACGCGGAGCGAGGATTGGGCGAAAAACGGCCGCCGGCAAAGCCACCCCACGTTTAGCCGTCGCCGCACACGGCGACGGTCATCAACAGTTATGCCGTTTTACCGTTGCCGCCACTTTGAACCCGCCCTTAAGCCTGGCGGGCAGGCTTTGAAACCTTGAACTTGAAACTGTCTTCGGATGGCCTAGGCCGGGATGGGGGATGGGGCGTTGGGTTTGGACGTGGTTGGCAGGGCACGAGCCTGCAACGGGCGGCCCTGGCCGCCAGGGGGAATATGGGTTGAGTTCCCCTCGCGCCCCAAATTGCGCCGTCTATCCACAAGGAACACTTCGTAGTTGTGCGATCATACGCGGAACAAAACGAACACCAGCAAGCACCGGATGTCTGGAAATCGCCCCCCTGAGTTCAACTTGCTCAATCTTGTCTAGATAGCCTGCGAACAGCTCTGCCATCTTGCAACGCGCGTGTAACGGAATCTTGGGGCCAGCCAGATTGCTGCTCAAGATGCTCGTGATTGGGTCCACGATACTCTGCTTGCTGATCGAAGTGTCACATGCCATTGCTGAAAAGTACGCAAACTCCCAATAGAGTTGGTCGAGGTAATAGATACCGCTCTTCGTTAGTGCATAGGATGTATCCCCGAACAATTGCTGCTGCTCACCAGACTCAGTAGCAAGCAGTCCAAATTCAGCTAGCCGGCTCACATGGAATGACAGTTCCGATTTGCCAACGCCGTAAGGGGCAAACGCCTCTTCCAACTGATCGATTTGAACGAAGTCAGTTGGCCGCAAGTCACCGTTGTGCCCAAGCCCAGCCCTAAGGTAATGAAGCAATCGTAGTGCCGTTAGACTGCTTGCATTGGCTTGCGGTGCTGGCTGGAATACGTTAATGAACCAATCTCCGGCACCTTCATCAAAGAACTTGCGGTCCTCGTGCAACAGGCTGTGAATAAACTCGTGAAATGGGATACACGAACTCTGCCCCCGGGCATAGTCCCAGAAGTAATCGGCAATCTTTGTCTGGCCGCTCACCAAGAATGAATAGATCATATCTAACTGCTTGCGCATATCGCCATTGGAGATCGCGGTCACGCACTCCAGAATCCTCTGATCAGATTGGGAATCTAGCAGCGATCGCCTAAGGAGGCCCAGAAATCTGTCAAAATCTGCCACCTCCAAGGACTTGCCGTCCTGTGTAGTAATACAAATCTTACTGGCAGACAACCGACTTGCCAAGTAATTCAGCCGTTTTTCCAAGATCAAATCTATTCTCTGGGCCTTTAGGTGGAACTCGATTGACGCAAACGCATTGAAAGTTGGCAGGCGCGTCATCCGCCGAAATGTGGATTCTCGTATGGCCACCACGACCGTTGCGCTGCAACCATATACGAACTCATGCCCAATCTGGTATAGATTGTCCTGGAGTTCAGGGGATTTTTGGTCCATGTTATCCAATATTATGACCGTCTGCTTGCCCGGCTTGGCGCGCAAGTACGATACAAGCGCTTTCAGATGATCCGAACCGTAATCCTGAAAACGAGCAAGCAAGTCCGAGATGCGTTTGTCCCGCTCTACGGGGTCCGCGGCGTAGGGCCGAAGCGTGCCCTTTAACTCGCGGTCAACACGCGCGCGAAATATCTCGTATAGTTGGCTGAATTCCGATGTATACTGCGGCGTTTGCGAGAGAATGCCCTCGATCACAAGTCGGAGTGTCCTAGCGTGAAGTTCGTCCGTAGTGCACTCAATGGTGCGAAAGTCACAGTACACCACAATTGTGCGGTTCTTAGCTTCTTCTGGCATCTGTTCATCGAAATACCAATGCAGAAAGGTCGTCTTGCCAACGCCCTGCCCTCCCATAACCACGAAAAGCGGAGATGGCGATTGCACTGATGCCGGTGACTGTTCAAGAGTCTGAGAAAACGCGTCTTTCCGATGGCCCGGCCGGATTTCTGCGACAGGAGATCGAAATATCGGCGATGGATCAACAACCGCCGCATTCAACTGGCCTGAATACTTCATTGCGTCCGCGCTTGAGCAATAGCACTCACGAAGGAAATTGGGATCGCTAATCGGGACGTCCAGCAGTATCTGCCTGAAGGCTGAGTCAAGTACTGAATAGAGTTCATTGCGGTAGCCGGAATTTGACACAGTAATGGCACTGCGTGCCTTACGACGGGTAGCGGGGCCTTCACGTGGGAAGGCCAACTCTGTTAGTTTATCTTCAGATATGGTTTCTCTGGAAAGACATTCGTAGAACAAGGGGAAGTGCTTGCGCACGACATCCGGCGATGATAGGACAAGGGCCTTTCCGTCAAGCCAAGACCCCCTCTCTGAGATTGCCTTGAAGGCAATCCACTGTCTCCCGTTAGTAACCAAGGCGTACCTAGCGCCTTTATTCACACAGTACTTTTGCGCCTGAACGATGGCATCCCAGGCGTTGGCCCACAATGTTATCACGCCGCGCAATGAATAATGCACGAGGTCAATCTTGGAGGGTATTTCGAAGTCCTTAAGTATGCGCTTTGCCTCGACAACGAGGATGGGCTCCTGGAGCGAAAGGACATAATCAACACACCGTTTCTGTTCATCATCCTTGCAGTTTTCTTCGCGCCGGATGTGAATGTGCTCATCCCACCCAAGCACCTGCGTAAGCATCACGTCAATAAACTTCACGCGTGTGTCGGCTTCGTTGTAGTGATTGGAAAGATACGCACTTAGACTGCCCGCAAGCTCGTCAAACCGTGCAAGCGAATCATCCAGTGAGGTGCTCCCCATGCGCTGGACAGATTTGGGGCTGAAATAAGATAATCTCTTTTGTGCCGTCAGCCCCCGATGGGACAGAAGGGAACGATCTGCCACGGGGCAAGCCCGCCCCCTCCTGCCGCCTGTTGTTGCTGTTATCTTCTTCTTTTGTGTCAGACATGCAAGCACAAAACTGTCCGCTGCGCGCCGGCAAGGCCCAGGCGAATTGCACAAGGCTCAAGGAACGGCAAAGGCAACAGCAACGGCGAAGATCGAACATTGAACACCCAATGTCCAAGGCTCAAGTCACGGCAAAGGTTGCCTTGGCCCGTTGTCTTTCCTTGGACATTGGGCGTTGAGTGTTCAATGTTGGACATTCGCTGTTACGGCCGTGCCGGCAAACGGATGTTGGCGGCGCGGGGGGCGGGGGCTATAATGGCGGGCGGAGCGGTTTTGTCGAGGTGCCGGGGCTGCGCCCCGGCCTACATTCTACATGAGGATCGGTCATGGTGAGCATGAAGGACATCCGGGCGGCGGCGGAGCGGATCGGGCGGGACTTCCGGCCGCACAAGGTCATTCTCTTCGGCTCCTACGCCAACGGCACGGCTACGCCGGATTCCGACGTGGACCTGCTGGTGATCTTGCCGTTCGAGGGCAAGCCGGCGCTTAAGCCCGTCGGGGCGAAGGGCCTCGCACCGACGCAGGGGATGGGGCGGTAAGGGCTTCGCCGCATCGGGCTGCGGCGGCGCGACCAACACGCGCCCAGCAAGCTGGGCGGCTAAATGTAGCCCCTGCCGTTGGTTTTCGCCGTTGCAGTCAGCCGTTGCCTACGTGCCTATGTCCCTACGTGCCTCGCTTTACTTCTGTCCGCGCTTCAGGGCCTCCAGCTCGCGCTGGATGGGCCAGGTGGCGAAGGCGACATAGAAACACATGATGAGGTTGACGAAGGGGACGAGCATCAGGAGGCCCAGCGCGCCGGACCAGCCGGCCTTGGAGAAGATCTTCCACCAGATGACGATCGTCAGGACCACCGAGACCGCCATGATGAAGAGGAAGAACAGCAACATGCCAACACCCATGGCCGCCATCGCCTCTTCGCCGCCCTGTCCGCCGAAACTGGTTGCCATCGCCTGCTCCTTTCAAGGTTCGAGGTGTTCTTAAGCCCGCGCGCCACATGACGTGCCGGTAGCCTATCGCGGACCGACGGAAACGCAATTATAAACGGCTCGGAGATTTGGAATGCGCGTGAGGCCGGCGCAAATTGCTGAATTGGCTCAAACGGCCGGGTCGATAAAGTTGTGGCCGGCGTGCGGGATCGCGGCAGCATGCGGCACTTCGGCGACGGCGTGCCGCCGGCGATAGTCGCGCGGCGGGGCGGGAGACCTGCCGCGCACCTCCCAGGCAAAGATGGCCAGACAGGAGAAGCGGATGGCGGGGATCTGGCTGGTGACGGGCGGGGCGGGGTTCATCGGGTCGAACCTGGTGCGCGCGATCCTGGCCAAGGGCCGGCCCGTGCGGGTGCTCGACAATTTTCTGACGGGGTTCCGCGAGAACCTGGCCGAGGTCCTGGCGGACATCGAGTTCGTGGAGGGCGACATCCGCGACCTCGGGGCATGCCGGCGGGCGGCGGCGGGCGCCGAGGTCGTGTTCCACCAGGCGGCGGTGCCGAGCGTACCGCGGAGCATGGAGGACCCGCAGACGAGCTTCGACGTGAACCTGGCGGGGCTGCACAACATGCTCACGGCGGCCCGCGAGGCGGGGGCGCGGCGGTTCGTCTTCGCCGCCAGTTCGAGCGCTTACGGGGCGAACGAGGAGCTGCCGAAGCGCGAGACGATGGCGCTTGAGCCCCTCAGCCCGTACGCGGCGGCCAAGGCGGCGGGCGAGCTCTTCGCGGCCATGTTCCACCGGGCGTTCGGCCTGCCGACCGTGAGCCTGAGATATTTCAATGTGTTTGGCCCCCGGCAGGACCCGGCGAACGCGTACGCGGGCGTGATCGCGGCCTTCGCGTCGCGGATGCTGCGCGGCGAGCGGCCCACCATCTACGGCGACGGGACCCAGTCCCGCGATTTCACGTACGTCGAGAACGTGGTGCGGGCGAACCTGCTGGCGGCCGACGCGCCCGAGGTGCACGGCGAGGTGGTGAACATCGGCTGCGGCGAGGCGGTGGACCTCAACGCGATGGTGGGCGTGCTCAACCGGATCCTCGGCACGGCGCTGGCCCCGGTGTACGAGCCGCCGCGCGCCGGGGACGTGAAGCACTCGCTGGCCGACATCGCGGCCGCGCGGCAGCTGCTCGGCTACCGGCCGACGGTCCGCTTTGAGGAAGGCCTCCGGCAAACCCTCGGGTGGTATCGCTGGGCGATCGAGACGGGCTACGGCGGCTGGGCGAAGAAGTAGGCGATACCGTTCTCATGGGCCACGGGTTGCCCGTCAACACGTGATGAGTGAGTCGCAATTCCATATTGAGTAACAGCATTAGGTCAGAAGATTACGGTCATCACGGGTTGGCAAGCAACCCGTGGCACGTGAACAGTGGTCAAGCGCCGCGTGGAAGCATGCCATGGCCGACGCCGTCCGACAATTCGAGGAAGCGTTCGCGAGCTGGAGCGGCCTGGCGCACACCTTCGCCTTCTGGAAGGGCCGCGCGGCGCTCTACGCCGTCCTGCGCGGGCTGGGCGTGGGTTCGGGCGACGAGGTCCTCCTGCCCGGCTACACCTGCGTGATGAACGTGAACCCGATCAAGTACGTGGGCGCCCGGCCCGTGTACGCCGACATCGATCCGGCGACCTTCAACATCGACCCGCGGCTCCTGGAGGCGAAGCTGACGCCGCGCACGCGGGCGATCATCGCGCAGCATACGTATGGATATCCGTGCGACATGGACGCCCTCCTGGCCCTCGCCGGGCGGCGCGGCCTGGCGGTGATCGAGGACTGCTGCCTGGCCCTGGGGTCGACGTACAAGGGCCGGCTGTGCGGCACGTTCGGCGCGGCCGGGTACTGGTCGTTCCAGTGGAACAAGCCGTTCACGACGGGCCTCGGCGGGATGGCGGCCACGGCGGAGGAGAGCCTGGCGGGGAAAATCCGCGCACTGGTCGCGGGGGAGCTGCGCCCCCCGTCCACGAAGGCCGCGATGATGCTCACGCTGGAGCGCGCGATCTATCGGCTCCTGATCTTTCCGCGAACGACGGCCGCCGCCACCGCCCTGTTTCGATGGATGACCCGGAAGCGGATCGTGGTCGGGTCCTCGGACTCCGGCGAGTTCGAGCCGACAATGGGGGAGGGCTTCTTCGCGGGGATGAGCCCGGGCCAGGCGCGGGCGGGCCTGCGGCAGATCAGGAAGGTGGCGGCGAACCTCGCCCACCGCCGCGCGATGCGCAAAGTGTACGAGGACCTCTTGCGCGAGGCGAAGTGGGAGGTCCCTCCCCTGCCCGACTTCATGGACCCCGTGCTCGTGCGGTACCCGGTTCGCGTGGCCGATAAGGCGCGGGCGGTGGCCGAGGCCCCGCGGCACGGCGTGGAGCTCGGCACATGGTTCGAGATTCCGCTTCATCCGAAGGAAACGCCGATGGAGCGGTACGATTACGAGGCGGGCATGTGCCCGGTGGCCGAGCGGGCCTGCCGCGAGGTCGTCAATCTGCCGATGCACCCGCGGGCGGACGAGGCGACGGCGCGGCGGAGCGTGGAGTTCCTGAAGACCATCGGGCCGGCCCCTCCGCGTGCCTCCGAGAAAGGTCCATGAGCCACCCGGGGACCAGCGAAGACTTGGGCGACGTGGCGGCTGTGGCGAAGCCGGCCCCTGGCGGGACCCTGGCGGAGTACCTCGCCTACGAGCAAGCGGCCGGCCGGCCGGCCTTCCTGTCGCCCGACGGCACGCACGCGTGGATCCAGGAATCGCGCGGCGTTCTCATGCGATTCCCCATTGAGCACGCGGGGCTGCCGGACAGCGGCTTCCTTCGTTACCTGCTGCGCCGGCGGGGCATCTGGATGGCGTCGTACCTCGTCGAGGGCACGGATTCTCAGCCGGCCAACTGCTTCGATTACGTTTGTCGAGACCCGAACCATGATCTCGAATCCATGCCCGCGCCCGTGCGGCGCGACATCCGACGTGGCCTGAGGAGATTCCGGATCCGCCTGTGCACGTGGGACGAGGTGGCCGATCGCGGATACCCGGCGGAGGCCGATACGGAGGTGCGCCATGGGCACCCACGCCCTTCGCCTGAGGGCGTGCGCGAGTTCGTCCGCCGGCGGCGCGCCTTCCCGCATTTCGAGGTCTGGGGGGCTTGGGAGGGCGAAGACCTCGCGGCATGGATGTGCGTGGCCAAGGTGAACCGCTGGGCCCTGATCGAGAACGCCCCCTCGCGGACGGAGTCGCGGCGGAACTGCCCAAACAATGCGCTGCTCTACGCGGCCACGCGCCGCCTGCTCGTCGAGGAGGGGCGGGCCTTCGTCTCCAATGGCCGCAGCAGCATGCTTCTGGGGGCCGACAATCTGCCGCTGCACCGGTACAAGACCCGCATGGGTTATGTGCCGATTCCCATGTGCCGGGCGGTGGCTGCACACTGGCTGCTCGGCATGCTCGTCCGGCCGAAGGCGATTTCCCTGGCGTGGGATGGGCTGGCCAGGCTGCTGCCCTCCTCGGCGACCGTGCGCCGGGCGGCGAGCCTGTCCAGGGTCCTCTCGGGCCGAGCGGACCTGTCTCTTGCCTGGGCGCAGGGCGACCAAGGTTCGAGGTGAGCAACGAGAGGCCGTCCGTGAAACAGGATGACCCGAAGTCGGCGAACAGGGAACCACCCATCGCGGCCGCGGCCCTGCCTGCGCCGGGGGGAACGCTGAAGCAA
Source organism: Planctomycetota bacterium (assembly GCA_026387055.1). Lineage (GTDB taxonomy): Bacteria > Planctomycetota > Phycisphaerae > FEN-1346 > FEN-1346 > JAPLML01. Next base: position 7,893 of record JAPLML010000391.1, read on the forward strand.
TACGTCGCGTATGAAGAGGCGTCGGGGCGGAGCTGCGCGTTGTCGTCCGACGGCACGCAGGCGTGGGTGGTGGGCGTGGGCGGCGAACTCCGGCGATTGCCGATGGAATGCACGCAGCCGCCCGACGCGAACCTCGTGAAGTCCCTGCTCGGCCGCCGCGGTGTCTGGATGGTCACCTACCTTCTGGCGCCCGACGAGAGCCACCCGGCCAACGGCTTCGACTATGTCTGCCGGAACCCCGACTACCGCCTCGAGACGCTCTCTTCGCACGCGCGCCGCGACATCCGCCGGGGATTGCGGAGCTTCAACGTCCGGCTCTGCACCTGGGATGAACTGGTGGCGAAGGGTTATCCGGCCGAGGTCGACACGACCGTGCAGCACGGGTACATCACGCCCTCCCCACGGGTGATCCGCGAGTTTGCCCAGCGCCGGCGCCGATTCCCCCTGTTCGAGATCTGGGGCGCATGGAAAGGCGAGGAGCTGGCGGCGTGGATGTCGGTGGTCAAAGTGGACGACTGGGCCGCCATCGACGTCTGCCGCTCTCGGACGGCAGCCCTGCGGCACTGTCCGAATAACGCGCTCCTGTACGCGGCGACGCGAACGCTCCTGGTCGAGGAAAAGCGGAAGTACGTTTCGTACGGCCTGAGCAGCCTCCAGGTCGAGGTCAACGATCTGACCATGCACCAGTACAAGGTCCGCATGGGCTACGAAGCCGTGCCGGTGTGGCGGACGGTGGCGCTCCATTGGACGCTCGGGCCGCTACTGAAGCCCCGCGCGGCATCGCTTGGATGGGAAGCGCTGGCGAAGCTGCTGCCCAAGCTCCCCGCGCTGCGGAGGGCGGCGGGGTTGGCGCGGCTCCTCTCCGGCCGCGACTCCGCTCCACTCGCCTGGGCCCAGGCCGAAGGCGCCTCCGACAAGGACAGCCCCGATTCCACATGACCCTTGGGCACCCGCGCCTCAGCGCGACAACGGGTGGTCCTTGGGCCGGCTGTGGGCGCCTCGGCGCAGCACCACGAACCAGAGGACCCCCCGCAACGTGCCGAAGCCGTAGGCGAAGTACAACACCATGAAAACGAGGGGGGCCGCCAGGGCCTCGGCGATCCCCGCCCGCCGCGCCACGTGCACGCTTCCGACGATCAGACCCAGAGCATACAGGGCCGCAAGCCCCATAAGCACCCACCCGGCGGGGGGCCAGCCACGTCAGCACGAACATGTGCGGCGCGATCTGCGGCAGCGTCGCCGGGCGTGCTTCTGGATTGTGCGCATGCGCCGGCACCCGCGCGGCCAGGTCACGTCTCTCCAGGCCCCGAAGCCGGGGCATCCGCCGCCGGGGGCGCCGCCTCGGCGGGGGGCGACCCTCGCGCGGCGCCCCGCTTCATCAGGTAAAAGGCTTTCCGCGCCAGGTGGCGGGCCCAGCGCAGCAGGGGCGATGAAAGCAGCAGGTGCGGCTCCTCCTGAAGCTCGGCGTTGAACTTCTCCTTGTAGGCCCCCCCGCCGCTCATGTCGATATGCGTGAACCCGTTCCTCCCGGCCCACGACATGGCGAAGAACCGCAGGAGCTCGTTCGGGTGGAGTTTCAGGGTGGCCTGGTACGACGCGGAGCCGAAGGAATGGAGCACCTTGTTGCCGAGCATGTCGACCCGCGTTGCAATCACGTCGCCCTTCCAGACGGCCCAGGACGTCAGGAGCCGCCCGGCCGGCCGGAGGCATCGCCAGAGCGTCCGCACCCGGTCGATCGCGTAGGTGGGCCGGAGGTTCCTCTTGGCGAACACTTCCTGCAACTGGCCGTAGTAGATGTCGATGAACCGCTCGTCCTCGGCGAACTCGACCCGCACGCCCTCGCGCTCGGCCCGGCGGACCGATTTGCGGCAGGACTTGCCGAACCCGGCCAGCAGCCGGTCCGGATCCGGATCCAGCGGCGCCACGTAGGTGTAGGTCGTTTCCCGGTGCCAGCCCGGCCATTGCGTGAGACGCGGATCGAGGCTGCACATTTCGGCATGGTGGAATCCGCGCCGCTTCAGGAAGCCCTGGAGCGCCGCCATGAACGCCTCGACCTCAAGCGGTTCGAGCCAGATTGGCCCAAGGTAAGGCGTGCACCAGCCCGCCATGGGGCTGGCAAACAGGCGAAACGGCCCGACGCGTCTGCGGCGGGCAGGCATCAGGCCCACCAGCCGATCGGCCCGGTAAAGGCCCAGGTCCAGTCGCTCGCCTGGCACCGTGGCGTCGAGAAAGCGGAGCCACTCGGGCGTGTGATAGAGCGTCCAGCCTTCGGCCTGCCGGTACAGGCTCTCATACAGGCCAGGCTCGCGAAGGTCATCGATCGTAAGTTCCGCCATCGCCAGGGCTTTTCCTGTGTGCCCATCACGAAGAGCCATGTCGCAGTTTCTCCTGCATCCATCGCCATTCCATCGAGGCCAACTCGCGGCGGGTGGCGGTGCAACCGCCGCCGTGCCGACCGAGGTAATCGAGCAGTTCGCTGACGGGCACGAACCAGCCGTTGCGCGAAGCCAGCCGCCCCAGCCGCTGGCGGACCCGTGGATCGACGGCACCCTCCCGCGCGAACCCGCACGCCAGGTGCGCGTACAGGATACAGACGCCCCGCTCGTCCTCGAGCTGCCGCTGGCGCTGGTCGGTCAGCATCTCACAGAAGCGGTCTACCGTCGGCGCTTCGGTCGACGTGAACCACTGGTTGACGTAAGGCTTCGTCTCGTCGTGATAGGGCAGCACGGGGGTGACCTTCAACAGGTTCACCTCGCGGTAGACGAAGTTGCGGACGTACCGGACGTGCGCCTGGCACAGGTCGCCCCAGAAGTAGGGGCTGTCGGGGTTGTGCCCGTCGAAGCATCGCTCGCCACTCACCGTAGCCAGCCGGTAAATCAGCCGCGGACCGAGCGAGGCCAGGCGCGCCGCCCCCCAGTAGATGTTGTCCTGGTTGTAGCTGTGATTGCAGTGGACCTTGGGGTAGTCCCCGAAGAAGGCCTTGAACCGTTCGAGCGCTTCCCGGGTTTCCTCGCGAACGGAACTGTGGCTCGTGGCCCCGTGAAAGGCGATCTCGAAGCCGCGGGCGTGGAGCCCCCTTACGAAATCGGCGTACGGCACGTCGGCCAGCGTGGCACCGCCCAGCCGGCTCTGCCGCCGCGGCGCCAGCGGCCAGACCGTCTTGGTCGTCCGGAAGCCCAGCGACGCCAGCAGTTCATAGACCGGCCCGACCTTCTCCACTGTCGCCAGGTCCGTGTCGTCGAGGATCGTGAACGCGAACCGCTTGCCGCCCGGAAAGACGAGAGAGTTCACCCCGGTGCCTCCTTGGCTCTCATGACAGCGTGTCAGCCCCTCAGCGCGACATCGGATGGTCCTCGGGCCGGCTGTGGCCGCCTCGCCGCAGCACCATGAACCAGAGGACCCCCTTCAACGTGCCGAGGCCGTAGGCGAAGTGCAGAACCATGAAGATGAGCGGGGCGGCCAGGGCCTCGGCGACCCCCGCCCGCCGCGCCACGTGCACCGTCCCCGCGAGCAGGCCCAGGCCGTACAGGACCGCAAGGCCGACGAGGGCCCACACGGCCGGATGCCAGATCAACGCCGCCGCCCCCAGCGCGACCCACGCCAGGACGAACAGGACCGGCGCAATCTGCCGCAGCGACGCCGGCCGGCCGTGCTTCTGGATCGTCCGCGTCCGCCAGAAGCCGTAGTGCAGGTACTGCCGCCAGAGCTTCCACGGCGTACCCCGGACGAAGTAGTCGTAATGGATGTTGCTATCCATGTATATCTTACCGCCGGCCTGGAGGGCGCGGTAGCTCAGGTCGTCGTCCTGGTTGCGCACAAGCTCCTCGTCAAAGAGGCCGATGCGGTCGAAGACCCACTTCCGGAAGCCGGCGTACGACACGGTGTCGACGTAGCCCGTGTAGTGGCCGAGCCGGAAGCGGGCGTTCCCGGCGCCGACCGGCGACGACATGGCGGCCGAGATCACTCGGCCCCAGTAGCCCACGCCGATCGAGTGGGTCCCGCCGCCCGCGAACCAGACCTCCGGGTGTTCCTGAAGCACGCGGACGATCCCGCGGAGGTAGCCGCGCATGATCTTGCCGTGTGCCCCGAAGATGAAGACGATGTCGCCGCGCGCCGCCTGGATGCCGAGGTTGAACGCCACCGGCGTGATGCGCCGCGGGTTCTCGACGAGCCGCACGCGCGGGTCCGCCTCGCCGAGGCGCCGGACGACGTCCGCCGTCCCGTCGTCGCTCATGCCGTCGACGACGATCACTTCCAGGCGGTCGACCGGGTAATCGTTGTCGAGGATGATGCGCACGGCGTCCTCGATGAAGGACGCTTCGTTGCGCGCGGCCACCACCACGCTCACCCTCGGCAGCGACGGCGTATCGGCCATGAATCCTCTTCGGTTCTTCCTGGTGCTGGGCCAGACGTCCACAGCGGGGTGGCATGGCCACAGCCTGCCCGCCGCGGCGGGCGCCGTTGCGTGGCCATGTTCCTCCGACTTTCGGCACGCATGGCCACGCAAAGGCGCGGTACTTGTGTGGCGTGGGTGGCACGGTCACGCGCCGTTGCGTGACCGTGCTTGATTCCCCACGTGACCATGCACGGCCACGCAACGGCGCGTGGCCGTGCCACCCGGCAATCGGGTATGACGCTAGACACGTACACGGCGCGTGGCCATGCCACCCGGCTATCCGTCACTTCTTCACTGCCCGGGCAGACAGGAGGACCGCCTCGAGCTCCCCCGCCAGCCGGCTTCGGTCGAAGCGAGCAGCGGCAAGCGCCTGGCCGCGGGCCGACATCTCGCGGCGGCGCGCCGCGTCCGACGCCAGCTCGCGAATGGCCGCGGCCATCGCCTCCGGGTCCTCCGGCGGCACCACGACGCCGCAGCCTTCCCGGCGCGAAATCCAGCCCGCCTCGCCCTCGAAGTTCACCAGCACCGGCAGCCCGGCGGCCAGGTAGTCCATAAACTTATTCGGACAGGCGGTGTCGAAAATCGAGAGATTCTCCAGCGTCATGAGGCCGAGGTCGCAGGTTCTCAGGACGCCGGCCAGCTTCTCCTTCGGCAGCGGCGGCAGGAAAAGAACGTTGTCGAGCCCCAAGCGCTGCGCGTCGGCCATGAGCGACGCCTTCAAGGCCCCATCGCCCAGGAGCGCGAAACGGATGTTCGGATCGTCCTTCAATAGCGCCGCCGCCTTGAGCACCCAGCCGAGGGCGTTGACGCGGCCGTGGGCGCCGGCGTACACGGCCACAAACCTGCCCTCCAACCCATTCTCGCGCCGCCAGGCGAGGTCCGGCTTCGCCCCCGCGAAGAGCGGAACGTCGGTCCCGAGCGGAATGACGCACACCTTGTCGGCCCGCGGACCGAGGCGCTCGCGCAGGCGCTCGCCCATGCGGTCGCTGATCGTGACGATCCGCCCGGCCGCGCGGTAGAAGATCTTCTCGGCCCAGCCCGCCAGCCGGATCAGGACCGGGTTGGTGAGGGCGCCCACCGCCACG
>JAPLML010000580.1 GCA_026387055.1 Planctomycetota bacterium
CCGGCCCCGACGCCGACGCCACCCGCGCCGGCCCCCGCGCCCGCTCCTGTGCCGAAGGCGGCGGCAATGATCTCGTTGCCGCGGCCGGTCCCGATGTCGACCCCGGCGCCTTCTCTGCTGCTTGCGGCGGCGCCTCCGCCGCCCGTCGCCGTGCCCGACAGGCTGGAATGGGTGGTCCGGGCGCGATGCGATCAGTGCGAGATGCTGCTCCAGGTCGGCAAGTACAAGGAGGCCGCGGACCTCGCCCGCCCGCTGACGACGGACTCGGGCGTGGCCAAGAGCCGCTATCGGCCGCTGGCCCTGTACTACCTCGGTTACGCCAGCTTTGCGCTGAAGGACTACGCGGCGGCCGGCCGGGCCTTGAGCCAACTCGCGCCGTTCAAGGACGAGTTCGGCGTGCACGCGCGGTACCTGCTGGCCCGCACGCACCATTTGTCGGACGAGCGGCCCGAGGCGGCGGCGCAGTACCGGGCGCTTCTGGCGGACTACGAGGCGTCCCGGAAGGCGGCCCAGGCAGCGCTCAAGAACCCCGCGGCGCTGAAGCCCGAGCAGCAGGCCGCCATGACGGCGCTCGTCCAGAGTCCGCCGCCGGACTACATCCTGCGGGCGTCGTTCTACGCGGCGATGCTCGTGATGGAAGAGCGGAAGTTCCCGGAGGCGCTCGAGCGTTTCACGGCGGTCGTTCAGCAGTATCCGAAGTGGTCGCTCGTGCCCGAGGCCCAGCTCCGCCGCGGCTACTGCCTCATCCAGTTGAAGAGCTACGCGCCGGCGATCGAGGCGCTCAAGCCCCTCTGCGACAATCCCCAGCTAGCGGACCAGGCGCTCTGGTGGCTCGCGCGGGCCCAGGTGGCGATGGCCGATCCCGCCAACGCCGCCGCGTACGAGCAGACGGTGCGGGCGGGCGCCGAGAGCCTCCGCCGCGCGGCCGAGCGCGCCCGCGAGATGGGCCAGAAAGATCCGGACGCTCGCGTCCGCCGCGGCGACATCCTCCTGGAACTCGCCGATATGCTTCAGACGGCCAAGCAGTTCAAGGAGGCCGCCGCCATGTACCAGCAGGTGCTCTCCGAGAGCGCCAATCCGGACCGCGCGGAAGAGGCCCTCCAGCGCCTCGCCACGGCGCTGCACCTGGCGGGCCAGTACCGCGAGTCCGAGGAGGTCTGCCAGCGCTTCATCGCGAAGTACCCGAAGAGCACGCTCCTGCCGGCGGTCTACTTCCGCAGCGCCGAGAACGCGTACCTGACGGCCACTGCCTCGGCCGCCGGCCCCGAGGCCCGCCCCGGGCGTGACGCCCGCGAGCGGTCCTTCACCGAGGCGATCCAGCGCTACGACCGCCTGCTCAAGCAGTATCCCGACTTCCCGCACATCAACCTCGCCCGCCAGGGCCAGGGGATCTCGCACTATCGCCTGGGCCACATCACGGAGGCCGCCGCCATCCTCGTTACGATCCCCGAGGCCGATCGCACGGGCGAGCTGGCGCCGGTCTCGTACCTGCTGGCCGACTGCCTGATTCGCCAGTTCCCGCCCGAGACCGACGATGCCCTCGAGGCCGCGCGCCTGATCGACAAGGCGGAAGAAGCGGCGAAGCTGCTCGAGAACTTCATCGCCGCGGCCGGCAAGGGCCCGCAGACACCCGATGCGCTGATCAAGCTGGGCCACTGCTACCAGCGGGTCGCGGCCGTCCTCGCGAACCCCGCCGAGCGGCAGGCCATACTCCTGAAGGCCAAGCAGACGTACGACCAGTTGCACCAGCAGTGGCCGCAGCATGCGCTCCAGGCGTCGGCCATCTTCGAGCGGGCGAAGTGCCAGGCCCTCATGGGCACGTACGCCGAGGCCATCGACGGCCTGCTGCGGTTCCAGAACGAGCCGCTCCGCAGTTCGCCGGTGGCGCCGCTGGCGATCATCCGCCTGTCCAGCCTGCTTCGGGCTGGCGGCCGCGCCCCGGAAGCGGCCAAGTACCTGGAGGATTGCCGCGCGCAGCACGAGGCGAACCTGCTGAAG
>JAPLML010000264.1 GCA_026387055.1 Planctomycetota bacterium
GAGACGATGCACATCCTGTCCTCGGCGCTCTCGGACAAGGCGAAGGGCGGCACCGGCACGAACGAGCCGATCACCTGGACGAACACGTTCGGCAAGGGCCGCGTGTTCGTGACCTTGCTCGGCCATGACGGGCCCGCGACATCGGACCCGGTCAGCACGGCGTTCCTCACGCGCGGGGCCGAGTGGGCCGCCACGGGAGCCGTGACGCTTCCGCTTCCGAAGGACCTTGTGGCAGCGGAGGCGAAGTAAGCCTGTCGTTTAGCCGTCGCCGGTACGGCGACGAACGATGATCGCGGCCGTACCGGACGCGGCAGGGCGGGTTCGGGAATTCCCCACGGCCGGACAAGCCGGCCGTGCCACGTTTAGCCGTCGCCGGTACGGCGACGAACAATGATCGCGGCCGTACCGGACGCGGCTAAACACGGCTTGGCCAAGTGCGCGGGAGGGCACCATGGACCCAGCCTGCGAAGGGCTCGTGCGCACCTCCTGGGTGCTGCTGCTTGCCGGCCTGGCGCTCGGTGCGGGGTGTGCGGCGCCAGTCGATCGCCCGGGCATACCCGCAGCCAAGCCGACACCGGCCGACCGCTTGGGTATCCCCGCGGCGAAGCCTGGGCCGGCCGATTACGCACGGCTCGCCAAGACAATCGACGGCTACTTCCGCGAGTCGTACCTGCCCCTGTGGTACCCCCGATGCGTGGACAAGGTCCGCGGCGGGTTCCGCCAGGCGTTCGCCGACGACTGGACGCCACAAGCCGACGCCAACCGCTTTCTCGTGTTCCAGTCTCGCCTGACGTGGGTCGCGGCCACGGCGGCGATGTACGACCCGGCGCTCAAGGCCGAGTACCTCCCCTACGCCCTCCACGGGCTCGACTATCTCGACAAGGTGATGACCGACCGGTTCGCGGGCGGCCTCTTCTGGCAGGTTGACCTGGCGGGGCGGCCGATGGCGCCGTTCGGCGACGAGAAACACGCGTACGGCCTCTCGTTCGCCATCTACGCCTCGGCCGCCGTGTATGAGGCCACGAGGGAGGCGCGGGCCCTCGCCCTGGCGAGCGCCACGTTCGACTGGCTCGACAGGAATGCCCATGACCGCCAGCACGGCGGGTACTTCGAGGCGCTCGCGCGCAACGGCCGGCCGCTGCTCGCCCCGCCCGAGGACGCGGCCACGCCGCGCACCAAGGATGGGATCGGTACACCGTATGGCTACAAGTCGATGAACACGCACATCCACCTGCTGGAGGCCTTCACGGCGCTCTACCGGGTCGCGCCGGAGGATCGGTTGCGGCAACGGCTGGAGGAAATGGTGGCGATCGTGCGCGACCGCATCGCCGTCGAGCCAGGGTGCCTGAATTATTACTTCACGCCCGACTGGCGGGCCGTGCCGATGCACGACTCCTTCGGCCATGACGTCGAGGCGGCGTTCCTCGCGGTCGAGGCGGCCGAGGCCCTCGGCCGGCCCGACGACGAACCGACCTGGCGCGCCGCCCGCCGCATCGTCGACCACGCCCTCGAGTGGGGCTGGGACGACAAGAACGGCGGTTTCTACAACGCCGGCCAGGCCTTCGCCGAAGCCCACGACAAGGCGAAGGTCTGGTGGGTCCAGGCGGAGGGGCTCAATGCCCTGCTCCTCATGCACCAGCGCTACGGCCGGGAGACGGACCGATACTGGCGGGCGTTTGCCAAGCAACTGCGGTTCCTCTGGAACCACCAGATCGACCACCAGCGCGGCGGATGGCGCAACGAGACCACGGAAGACGGCACGCCGAAGGGCGACCTCCGCAAGGCGTCGCCGTGGAAAGAGGCCTATCACGACAGCCGCGCGCTCATGAACGTGGCGCGAAGGCTGAACCAGTTGGCCGAGGGCAGGCGCCCATAGCCTCGTGCGCGGTGGGTCTCCTGACCCACCGCGCAGGAAATGCGTCTTACCGGCTGATTGAGGCTCATTCGCGGCGGGTCAGGAGACCCGCCGCGCAAAGTGGCGTTGTGGTACCAGACCGATACCACCGCACGGCGTGTCCTACAACTTGACCATCGACCCGCGGCCGTTGGCGGTCAGGATGACGTGGCCGTCGCCGAAGAGGTTCTCCAGGTCGCGCTCCAGGGCCTCGTCCATCGCCACGCGGAGGGTGTCGCTGGCGCGGATGAGCGTGCGCGTGCCGTTCGGCCCCTCGAGCTCCAGGTAGAGGGGCAGCGGGCCCGGATGGGCCGCCAGGACCTGTCGCAAGGCCGCCAGCATCTCGTCGTCGAGCCCCTCTTCGCGCAGGCGGAGGACGACGGCGTTTGAGAATTTCCGCCGGCCCTCATCCACGTCGAGAACCTCCGTCGTGCGGATCTGCGGCTCCTCGCGCTGGCGATCCACCTGGCCGCGGACGAACACAACGCGGTCGGCCTCCAAGAGGTTCTGGCACTCCGCGTACTTGTCGGGGAAGACGACGCACGAGACCGTGCCCGCGAGGTCCTCGAGGTCAAAGACCGCCATCTTCGCGCCGACGTTGCGGCCGGTCTTGGTGATAAGCATGCGGACGCTCTTGATGAGGCCGCCGACCGTGACGTCGGCTTTGTCCGAGAACTGTGCCAGGTCTGCCGAGTAGGCCGTCACGAAGTGCCGCAGGACCTTCTCGTACCGGCCCAGCGGGTGGTGCTTGACGTAGAGGCCGAGCGACTCCTTCTCGCAGCCCGAGAGTTTCTCCTCGGACCACTCGGGGATGTCGGGCATGGCCGTTTCCTCCAGCGGGGCTTCGGCGGCGAACTCGCCGAAGAAGTTCATCTGGCCCCGGCGCGAATCGTCCTGGGCCTCGGACCCGGCCGCGAGGGCCTTGTCGAGGACGGCGGCAAGCTGGCTGCGGCGCGCGCCGGTCGAGTCGAACGCGCCGCACTTGATGAGGCTCTCGACCACCGCGCGATTAACGGCCGTCAGGTCCACCTTCTCGCAGAACTGGAAGAGCGACTTGAACCGCCCGACCTTCGCCCGGGCCGCCGCGATGGCCTCGACCGCCCGGTCGCCGATCCCCTTGACCGCCGCCAGGCCGAAGCGGACACAATCGCCCACGACGGTGAAATCGGCGCCCGACTCGTTGGCGTCGGGCGGGGCGACCGTGATGCCCATCCGCCGACACTCGTCCATGTACTCGGCGAGCTTGTCGGAGTCGGCCATTTCGAACGTCAGGAGCGCCGCCATGAACTCCACCGGGTAGCGGGCCTTCAGGTACGCCGTCTGGTAGGCGATCTGGGCATAGCGGGCCGAGTGGCTCTTGTTGAACCCGTAGCCGCCGAAGTGAGTGATGAGCTCCCAGATCTGTTCGGCCCGCGGTTCGCCGAGGTGGTGCTTTTTGCAGCCCGCCATGAACGCCCCCTGCTCAGCGTGGATGACGTCGTGCTTCTTCTTCGAGATCGCCTTGATGAGCTTGTAGGCCCGCTCCAGGGGGATGTCGCCCATGCGGTTCACGATCCGCATGACCTGTTCCTGGTACGCCATGATGCCGTAGGTCTCGCCCAGGATCTCCTGGAGAGCCGGGTGCGGATACTCGGGGGTGGTGCGGCCGTGCCTGCGGTCGAGGAAGTCGTCGATCATGACCATCGGGCCGGGGCGATAGAGCGCGTTGGCCGCGATGAGGTCGTCGAGTTTGTCGGGCTTGAGCTTCTGAAGCAGGTCCCGCATGCCTGCCGATTCAAACTGGAAAATGCCCCGCGTCTCGCCGCGCCGAAAGATGCCGAAGGTCTTGGCGTCGTCGAGCGGCAGCTTCTCCAGGTCGATCTCGACGCCGTGGTGCTGTTTGACGAGATCGACGGCCCGCTGCATGGTCGTCAGGGTGCGCAGGCCCAGGAAGTCCATCTTCAGGAGGCCGACCTTGGCCACGACGTCCATGTCCCACTGGGTGGTGATGTCGTCGCCCACGCGGCACAGGGGGGCGTAGTTGACGAGGGGGGCGTCGGCGATGACCACTCCCGCCGCATGCACCGACGCGTGCCGCGCTACCCCCTCCAAGCGCCGAGCAATATCGATGAGTTCCTTGACCTGCGGCTCCTTCTGGTACATCGCCTTCAGGTCCGGCTCCTGATCGAGCGCCCGCTCCAGGGTCATGTGGAGCTGCGCCGGGATCTTCTTTGCGATGCGGTCCACCTCGGGCAGGGGGATGTTGAGGACGCGCCCCACGTCGCGGACCGCCGCCCGCGCAGCCATCGTCCCGAACGTGATGATCTGCGCCACGTCATCCTCGCCGTACTTCTCGCGGACGTAGCGGATGAGGTCCTTGCGGCCCTCCTGGCAGATGTCGATGTCGAGGTCGGGCATCTCGTTGCGGCTGGGGTCCATAAACCGCTCAAAGAGCAGGCCGTACTGGACCGGATCGACCGTCGAGAGGCCCAGCAGGTACGCGACCATGCACCCGACACCGCTGCCGCGCGCCCCGCACGGGATGCGGTGCTCCGCGGCGTAGCGGACAAAGTCCCAGACGATCAGGAAGTAGCTGGAGAATTTCTTGGCCTCGATGATCCTGAGCTCGTGTTCCAGCCGGTCGCGCAGGACCTTCGTGACGCGGCCGTAGCGCCGCACGAGGCCCTCTTCGCACAGCCGCCGGAGCATCGACTCGGGCGTCTCGCCCGCCGGCGCCGGGTACACCGGCGCGTGCCGCTCCTTGAACGAGAGCTCCAGGTTGCACCGCCGTGCCACCTCCACCGTGTTCGCGAGGGCTTCCGGCACGTCGGCGAACCGCTGGAGCATCTCGTCGTAGGTGCGCAGGTGAAACTCGCGCTCGCGGTACCGCATGCGGCTCTCGTCGGCCAGAATCTTGCCCGTGCTGATGCACAGGAGGACCTCGTGCGCCCGCGTGTCGTCGGCGTGGATATAGTGCACGTCGTTCGACGCGACCAGCGGCACGCCCACCTCCTTCGCCAGGGCGATCATGAGCGGCCGCACGCGCCGCTCCTCCTCGATGGCGTGGTCCTGGAGTTCCAGGTAGAAGTTCTCGCGGCCGAGGATCTCGCGATACTGGCTCACCACGCGCCGCGCACCGTCGAAGTCGCCCGCCAGGAGTCGCTGCGGCACTTCGCCCTGGAGGCAGCTCGACAGGCCGATCAGGCCCTCGTGCCGCTCGGCGAGGACCTGCTTGTCGATGCGCGGCCGGTAGTAGAAGCCGTCGAGCGACGCCGTCGTCGCCAGGCGGATCAGGTTCCGGTAGCCCTGCTCGCCGGTGGCCAGGAGGATGAGATGGTAGCCGGCGTCCTGCGTCCCGGGGACGGTCTCGCGATCCTGCCGGCGACCGGGGGCGACGTACGCCTCGTAGCCGATGATGGGCTTCAGGCCGGCCTGGTTGGCGGCACTGTAGAACTCGACGACGCCGTAGAGGTTCCCGTGGTCGGTGATGGCCAGGGCCTCGGCCCCCTGCTCCTTGGCGACCTTGACAAGGTCGTCGATGCGGCAGGCGCCGTCGAGAAGACTGTATTCCGTGTGAACGTGCAGGTGAACAAAGGGCGTCTGCGGCAAAGCTCGCCTCGCTCTCGCGCGCGGGTTTCCAACGGGCGGCACACCTACGCCGGAATCTATCACGCGCCGGCGCGGGCGTCAACGGCTGAATGTAGACGCTCCCCGTGCACCGTGCAATCAATGTGGCGCGGCCGGCTTGTCCGGCCGTGGGGATCTCGGGCGTGCATTTCTCATGAACGTGGCACGGCCGGCTTGCCCGGCCGTGGGGATCTCGGGCGTGCATTTCTCGCGAACGTGCCACGGCTGGCTTGCCCGGCCGTGGAGAATGGCGCCCCACTGCCACCACGGCGGGACAAGCCCGCCGTGCCACAGAGCGCCTGGCGACTTGCTATGGGGGAATGGGATCCATCGCCAAGACGGCGTCCATGCCTGCCCAGAACCGTGCGCTGGACCATTTCCAATCCGTCGGTACGGCAGCCAAGTTTCCTCGCACGGGGTTGCCGTGAATGTAATCGGCGACGGGCTGAATCTCTTCGAGGCGCGTGATGTTGTGATCGAAGCCGCCGCCGGCCTCCCAGAAACGGAAGACTCCGCGTGTTCCCTTCTTGACGGTAAGCCGCGCCAGCCACTCACGATCGCCGGATTCCACGAGGAACTGCTTGGCCTTCCAAGACACGGGGCGCTTGACGGCCTGCAAGAAGTCTGCCATCCGGTAGACGGTTTGGCGTGGTCGCACAAGCAGGTGCGCGTGCTCAGGCATGATGACATAGGCGTGAACGTCCATCTCGTGCCGCCATCGGGCCTCCTGAACGGCCTCGATCAACCAGCGTCGCGTGGTGTCCTTGGACAGAAGTGCGTAGCCGTGATAGCAGGAGAATGTGAGGTAGTGGGCATGGCCGGGGATGTTGAACGCGCGGCGCGTTTTCTTGGGCCGTTCAAGCATGGCGCCCATGATAAGCCGAGGGATTCGCACCGGCAAGCTCCGGGCGGGCACGCAGCGTGTGAACGCCGGTGTGGCACGGCGGGCCTGTCCCGCCGTGGTGGCACTGGCGCGCGATCCGCCACGGCCGGACGAGCCGGCCGTGCCACACCGGCGCGAGGCACGTCGCCGACATCCCCCACGGCCGGACAAGCCGGCCGTGCCACACCGGCCAAGACGGCGGCCTGCGGGGAATTCCGCCGGCCCGCCCCATTTGCCACTTGACAGACGCCCCGGGCTTGGATAATCATACTCACGGCTCGGCGGATGTTCTGCCGATACAAAGGATGACGACCATCGGGGTCGTCTGGAGTTATAGATCAGGAGAGTACGAGAGGACCCTCTAATTGGGACGCGGGGCCATCGAACGCTCCGGAGGTGGTTGCGCCTAAGGCCGACGAATCGGCCAACGCCATAGCAATGGGCCGGCCGATCCGCCACGATTTGTCAGGCAACGAAGTCTACCGGGATAACGCGATCCGCCTTACGCACGGCGGGTCCGGATGCCGCCGCAAGGCGGGAAAGGCAGAACGTAACGTGCGGGGCGCATCAGCTTCCCTTCCGAGGTCCGTTGCGGCTTTGGGGGAGATTCTGCTCGTCTAGACCGCCCCTGCGATTTGGGTTTGCCTCCCGGTAGTGCCTCGGCCCTGTAAGCGGCCTTGAGGATTCCCCGCCGGACGTCCAGCCCCCGAGGTGCGCGAGCGCTCGTGGACTCTGCGCCGCCGCCATCCCTGGAAAGCGAGTCGAGTAATGACGCTCTTAGCCCTGGAAGCGGGCCAGGTTGCCTCGATCCTCGTCGCTGCCATCGTCGCCGCGGCTTTCGGCGCCGGCATCGGCTACGTCGTGGCCACCCGCATCGCCTCGAAACGCTCGCGCTTCACCCAGGCCCAGGCCGACGAGATCCTGACCCAGGCCCGGCACGACGCCGAAGCCCTCCAGAAGGAAGCGAAGGTCTCCGCCAAGGAAGACGCCATCCGTGTCCGCGAAGCGTTCGATAAACAGACCGTCCAGACCCGCGAGGAGCTGCGCGAACGCGAACGCCTCGTTACCAAGCGCGAGGACGCCCTCGAAGCCAAGATGGAGACTCTCACCCGCAAGGAGAAGACGGTCGAGGCGAACGAGAAACGTGTGGCCGACATCGAGAAGGACGTCAAGACCAAGCAGGCCGACCTGGACCGCATGGTCGCCGACGAGAAGCGGCAACTCTTTAAGATCTCGGGCCTCGGGCCCAACGAGGCCAAGGCGATGCTCCTGGAGCGCATGGAGGCCGAGGTCCAGCACGAGGCCGCCGCCCTCATCCAGCGGACCACCGAGCAGGCCCAGGAGACCGCCGACGCGAAGGCCCGCGAAATCCTCGCCACGACCATCCAGCGCCTGGCGTCGGACTACACCGCCGAAGCGACCGTCTCCACGGTCGATATCCCGAGCGACGAGATGAAAGGCCGCATCATCGGCCGCGAGGGCCGTAACATCCGCGCCTTCGAGCGCGTCACCGGCGTCGACGTGATCGTCGACGACACACCCGGCGTGGTGGTCATGTCGTCGTTCGACCCGGTGCGGCGAGAGGTCGCCCGGCGGTCCCTGACGAAACTCATCGCCGACGGCCGCATCCAGCCGCCGCGCATCGAGCAGGTGGTCGCCGAGTGCAAGAAGGACGTCGAGAACGACATCAACGAGACCGGCAAGCAGGTGGCCCTCGACACCGGCGTCCGCGGCCTCCACCCCAAGGAGGTCCAGCTCCTGGGCCGCCTGAAGTACCGCACCTCCTACGGCCAGAGCGTCCTTCAGCACTCCATCGAGGTCTCGGCCCTGGCCGGGATGCTCGCCGAGGAGCTCGGCCTCGACGGCCAGCTCGCGCGGCGGGCCGGGCTGCTGCACGACATCGGCAAGGCCGTGGACCACGAGGTCCAGGGCGGGCACCCGGAGATCGGGGCCGACCTGGCCCGCCGCTACAACGAATGCGAAGAGGTCATCCACGCCATCGGCGGCCACCACGGGCCGAACGTCCAGGATGCGCTGTACACGACAATCGTGTCGGCGGCTGACGCCGTTAGCGCGTCGCGGCCGGGCGCGCGGCGCGAGACGCTCGAAAAGTACGTCCAGCGCCTCGAAAAACTCGAGGAGATCGCCAAGCGGTTCGAGGGTGTCGAGTCGGCCTATGCCATCCAGGCCGGCCGCGAGGTCCGC
>JAPLML010000706.1 GCA_026387055.1 Planctomycetota bacterium
CCACGTTCACGTGGGCGGCGCCGGGGAATGCCCACGCGTAGCCCGGGGCCCCCGCAAAGCCGAGGGCGACGTGGATTCCGCCGGCGCCGAAGCACGCGGCGCGCTGCTTGGCGGTCAGGGGGACGCTCTTCGAGAGCGTCAGGACCAGGTGCTCGTCGCCCCAGCGGGGGCGGAGGCCCGTGGTCCGCGCGACGGTGCTGTGGACGCCGTCGGCCCCGATGAGGAGGCGTCCGGCCACGCGCTTGCCGTCGGCCAGGACGGCCGCGGCCTGGCGCTCGCCTGCCTCGACCGCCACGACCTTCTTGCCGAGGATCGCCTTGGCGCCCGCCTTCTGGGCCAGCCGCACGAGCGCGGCGTCGAGCTTTTCGCGCAGAACGATGTGGCCGAGGTGGGCCCGGCCGGAGAACTGGGCCGACAGCGCCAGGTCCGGCGAGTGGAAGATCATCCGCTTGAACGGCGCGGCCTTGATTCGGCGGCGGACGGCGTCGAGGAACGGGAACTCGCGGACGGCCTTGTCGTTGACCCATCCGGCGCAGGGCTTGCGGCGGGGGAACTTCGCGGCATCGAGGAGGGCGACCGCGGCCCCCGCGTCCGCCAGGAACTTGGCGGCACAGGAGCCCGCGGGGCCGGCGCCGACGACGACGACGTCATAATCCATGGCGGTCCTTGCAGGGCGAGAATCACTTCTTGACTCGTTCAAACTCCTTCAGGAGCGCTTCCTCGGCCTTCTGGTAGTTCTCGAACGTCGTCTCGAGGCGCTTGAGCATTTCCTTGAGGTTCTGCGGGTCCACGGCCACGTCCTTCTGCTTGGCGGCCAGCATGGTCTCGATCTTCTCGGCGGTGTTCTCCAGTTCGGTGGCGGCCGAGGAGAACGCGCGGGCCGTGTCGTACAGGTTCAGCGACTCGACCTCCTCCTTGTCGGGGGTGGCGAACAGCCGCCAGGGCGACCGGCGGACCTCCTTGGCGAGGGCCCGCAGGTGATCGCTGGTGTCGCGGAAGTTCTGGAGCGTGGCGTCGAGGTTGCCCCTGTTGGTGGCCAGGAGGGCCTTGGCGTCGGCCGCGACCACGCGGAAATCCTCCACGGCCTTCTTGAGGTCGGCCGAGGTGGTCTTGACGTTCGCGCGGATCTCATCGGCGTCCTTGTCGGTCTTCTCCATGAAGGCGCGGGCGCGGGCGATGGTGGCGCGGATGTCTTCGCCGTTCTTGTCGGCGATCTCCTTGAGCTTCTCGGCGAACGCCTTGAGGTCCGCGAGGATTTCGGCGGCGCCCTCGTCGGCCTTCTCGGTCACGCCCTTGGCGTTGGCGATCGCGGTCTTGAGGTTCTCGCGGTTGTCGTCGAGGATGGCGTTGATGCGTCCCACCGTGTCCTTGGCATTGCCGGAGACCTCGGCCAGGTTCTCGCTCGTGGTCTTGAGGTTGCCGAGGATCTTCGGCCAGTCTTCCCTGGTCGTGGCGGCGATGTCGCTGATGTTCGCGAGGATGGAGGAAAGGTCCTGCTGCTCCTTGGGGCCGAGGCCCATCTCTTCGGCGGCGCCCGCGAACGGCGACGCCTGGAACCCGGCAAGCGCGCCGGTCGCCTGGGTCCCGTACCCGACGTCCTCGATGTTGAGCATCGCCGACTGGCCCACGAGCGCCTGCGAAATCACGATGCGGGCGTTCTGGCAGATGCGATAGGCCTTCGGGATGATCGCCTCAATCTCGACCTTGTACAGCGTCTCGTGCTTGTCGCCGGGCTTGCCGGGGACCTCGACGAGGCCGATCTGGTCGACGCGCCCCACCGGGTGGCCCGCCAGGAGGACGCTGCTGCCGACCTTGATGTTCGGCGCCGCCGCGAAGTGGATCTTCAGCGGCTGCATCGGCTGCCGCCGCAGGCTCCACGCGCCCACCAGGACGAGGATCGCCACGGCCGCCGCGAGCGCCACGAGCAGGAACGCCCCCGCGATGACGCGGTTACGTGCAGGATGGAGAGGCATGGGAAACTCCTAAGGGCGGTTCCCGGTTGCCGGTTCCCGCTTTTCATGTAGTCCGAGCAAGTCGGCGAGGTAATCGGTCTTCGAGACGCGCAGCGGGATCGGCCCGTCGGCCAGGCCCTCGACGAACTGCCGGACCCGCGGGTCGGCGGGCTGGCGGAAGTCCGCGGGCGGGCCGATGGCGATGAACTCGCCGTTGTAGAGCATCGCCAGGCGGTCGGCGATCCGCAGGGCGCTCTTCATGTCGTGCGTGACCACCAGGCTCGTCACGCCCAGCTTCGTCCTCAGGTCGATGACGAGTTGGTCGCAGACGCTGGTGGCGATGGGGTCCAGGCCGGCCGTCGGCTCGTCGTAGAAGAGGATCTCCGGGTCGCGCGCGACGGCGCGGGCCAGGCCGACGCGCTTCCGCATGCCGCCGGAGACCTGCGACGGCATCAGGTTCTCGAAGTCGCGCAGGCCCACCAGCTCCAGCTTCATCTTGACGACCATCTGGATGATCTTGTCGTCCAGGTCGGTGTGTTCCCGCAAGGGCAGGGCGACGTTCTCGCCCACCGTCATCGACGAGTACAAGGCCCCCGACTGGAACAGGATGCCGAAGCGCTGACGGATCTTGTCGAGGCGGCGCGGGGAGGCGTGGCAGACGTCTTCGCCCCACAGGTAGACGTGCCCGGCGTCGGGGGCGTGCTCGCCGATGATCGTCCGCAGAAGCGTGGACTTGCCGCTGCCCGATCCGCCGATGATGACGACGGTCTCGCCCGGCGCCACCACCAGGTCGATGTTCTTCAGGACCTGGCGTCCGCCGAAGAACTTCTGGACGCCGCGGATCTCGAGAATAGGTTCAACCGTTGGCATGCCGCCTTGTCGTTCCTTGCGCTCCCGCCGTCAGCGCAACAGCCGCGGTCGCTCGCCACGGCGAGTCTTCGACCTCCGGCTCCCCGCCAAACGATGGATGCCGTTGTCGATTACCAGAAGAAGTAGAAGAAGGTGGTGAACGCGCAGTCGGCGGCGATGATCAGGAAGATCGCCAGGACGACGCTCCGCGTGGTCGCCCGGCCGACGCCTTCCGCCCCGCCCGTCACGCTCAGGCCCTCGTAGCACGACACCAGGACGATGATGAAGGCAAAGACGGCGCTCTTGATGAGCCCGGTCAGGAAGTCCTTCAGGGCCAGGCTTTCAATGGTGGTATGATAATACTGCCATGAATCGCCCTGGAGGACCCAACGGTCGATCAGCCCGCCGCCCACGGCGCCGACGATGTCGGCCAGCACCGTCAGGGCCACGGTCGTCAGGAGGCAGGCGATGATGCGCGGCACGACGAGGAACCGGACGGGGTGAATGGCGCTGGTGCGGAGGGCCGCAATCTCCTCGCCCACCACCATCGTGCCCAGCTCGGCCGCAATGGCCGCCCCGGCGAAGCCCGTCAGCACCACGGCCGAGATCAGCGGGCCCAGCTCGCGGAAGACCGCGATTGAGACCACCGTCGCCACCTTGTCCAGTTGGCCGTAGTCGGCCAGCACGGGGGCGAGCTGAAGCGCCAGGATCATGCCGACGAAGATCTGCACCAGCGCGATGATCGGCACGGCCCGCACGCCCAGCCGCACCATCTGGAACAACGTCTCGTCGATCTTGATCCGGGGGCGGATCACCAGGCCCAGGGCGGTATGCTTGAGGGCGTCGAGCGTCAGGTAGCCGAGCCCCCCGAGGTAGGCCAGGAATCCCTCCCCCTGACCGCCGACGCGCTCCAGGAGCCGCACGAGCCCGGTGGTGCTCACGACGCCAGGGCCTCCCCTACGCTGCCGACCATCACAAAGAGGCGGTCGAGACGCACGATCTCGAACGTGCCGCGCACCCGCGGCGTCACGCCGGCCAGCACCAGTCTCCCCTTGTACCCCTGGACGGTCTGGAGGGCCTCGACGATCGTCGCCACGCCGCTGGAGTCGATGTAGACCGTGCCGCTCAGGTCGAGGACCAGGAGCGGCGGCCGTGCCTCCGCCGCCCGGCGAAGCGTGGTGCGCAGGGCGGCGGACGAGAACACGGTCACCTCGCCCCGCGTCGTCACGATCGTGGCGCCCTTCTCCTGGCGCACCTCGATGGCCAGGGGTGAGTCATCCGTGCCGAACAGAGAAGCCATAGCAGAAGCCCTGCGCTTTCCGCGCTATTTCGAACTCTCGTCCTTGGACTCTGAACCGTCCTTGTCCCGGAGCGCCCGGAGGCGGGCGATCATCGCGCTGCGCCTGCCGAGCGCGGGGTAGCAGTGGTCGAGGCTGTCGCCGGCCAGGCGGTGGATGCCCGTGGCGGCCAGGAACCGCACCCCTTCGTCGTCGGACTCCAGCAGCGGCACCAGCGTGCCCGCCATTTGCGGGTCGCGGGACCGGATGACCTCGGCGATGGCGGCCGTCTGGACCCGCGGGTTGTCGGTGTAGAGCCGCCGGTAGAGGTCCTCCCGCTTGGTGGCGCATCCGGCCGCCAGCGCCGCCAGGACGAGCGCAAAAAGTCCCATCCGCCGCATCACAGGCATTTTCCCTCTACAGGGAACAGTTGCCGAAACCCACAGCGCCGCGCAACAAATGATTATATCCCGCCCCCGTGGGCGTGCCAGTGGAATTTGCAGGACCCTGGTAAGCCTTCAGTCTCGGGGGTGGCATGGCCACGCGCCTTTGCGTGACCGTGCTTGCTCCCCCACATGACCATGCACGGCCACGCAACGGCGCGTGACCGTGCCACCCTCGCCACGAACATGAGGTGCGCCCTATCCGCGCTTCATTAAGACGGCGCGGACCGTTGCCAGGCGCCAGGGCCTGTGGTAGAGTGGTCGAGAGGGTCTTCCGGGGCGGAGGGCGGCATGGGATTGATGCACGGCGTCAAGCGGTCGTTCTGGCGTGGGCTGGCGATTCTCCTGCCCGCCTTGCTCACGGTGATCGTCCTCTCGTTCGGTCTTTCGCTCCTCAACGATTACGCGGGCAAGCACGTCAACGCGGCCATCGTCGAGGTCGCCGCGCTGGTGACGGGCGTGCCCGCCGACGAGGTCCGGACTTGGTACGCCGACCACTGGCTGGGCTGGGTCGGCACCGTGGCCGCGGTGATCGGGCTGTGCGTGGTGGCGTACTTTGTCGGCACGTTCATCGGCGCTCGTCTCTTCCGGCTGCTCGAAGGCGCGGTCATGCACGTGCCGCTCGTCAAGAAGATCTACCCGTCGGCGAAGCAGGTCTCCGAGTTTTTCTTTGCGGAGCGCAAGGTCGACTTCCGCCGGGTCGTGGCCATCGAGTTCCCGCGCCAAGGGACGTGGATGATCGGCTTCGTGACCGGCCAGGGCCTGAAGAGCCTTTCGGAGAAGCACGGGCAGGAGCTCATCTCGATCTTCATTCCGTTCACCCCCGCCCCCGTGACGGGGTACGTGGTCATGGTGGCGAAGGAGGAAGTGGTCGACCTGCCGATGTCGGTCGATGAGGCGATCCAGTTCCTCATCTCGGCCGGTGTCATCGTGCCGCCGGCCCAGCGGGCGGCCGCGCCCGGCCCCGTGCCGCCGGACAGCAGGCCGCTGGCCGCCACGGGAACGTCAACGACAAAGCCTTAACCGCAAAGGACGCAAAGAACGCAAAGAAGAAAGACAAGAGTGTTTTTGATAAAAAGAAGTGAGTTTCCTTCTTTGCGCTCTTGGCGTCCTTGGCGGTTCAACCGGTTAGTGGCTTTGGGATAACGGACTGATTGATCACGAGGAGATATCCCCATGTACGTCGGCCGCATCGTCGCCGTCGGTCGCACCCCGGAAGGCAGGAACGCCGTCATGTACCGCGTCTCGTCGCGGTCGTTTCCAAACCGGCGGACCGTCCGCACCTCGCGCGGGCTGGCCGTCGTGCCGATCGAGGGGCACGAGAAGGACATCTTCAAGAACCCCTACATCGCGTACAACGCCGTGCGGCTCGCGGGGGGCCCGTCGGCAGGCTCAGGGCAGGTGGCCGTGGCGACGAACGGGTCGCAGACCGATCCGATCACCGAGAAGATCGCTTCGGGCATGAGCATCCGCGACGCCCTGGTCCAGTCGCTCATCGTCCTGGACTACGAGAAGGACGACTTCAACACGCCGCGGATTGCGGTGGCCGTGGCCCGGGGCGCCGCCGAAGGGTGGGCGGGGATCGTCCGGCACGACGGTCTGCACGTCCGCAGTTTCCGCCTAGTGCCCGGCAAGGTGTTCTACTTCGCCACCTACGAGGTGAGCGATCCGCGAGAGGAATACGCCAGCGACTTCCGCGCCGCCTCGGCCGATGATGCCGCCCGGTGGATCGTCAGCGGCGGACGCTTCGCCGAATTGGAGAAGCCCGTCTGTTCCGCCGCCGCCCTCGAGACCGCCGACGGCTTCGACCTGGCGGGCTTCACTGTCGAGGCGAAGTAGCGCCGCCGTACGAGCCGGCGCCCGACACGCTTTTCGAGCCCGACGCGGGAGCGGCGGGAGACTTCGTACGTTCTGTGGCCACGGGTCAAAATCCGTGGCTACAGAACAGCTGCCCCTCACGGGGCGGACGGCTAGGGCCTCGGCCCGAGCCAAGAGGGGAAGAGCGCCCTTTTCCCTCCGGCGACGCGCCATGGAACGCAAGAAAGGTAAAGCCAAGTCTGTCGAGGCCCGCTACACGCCGCTTGCTTCCGAGGGCGGCTCGCGGGCCAAGAACGCCGGCGGGGCCGACCCGGTCGAGCGGGCGAAGGCCATCGGCTACTCCGAAAAGGAGATCCGGAGCGTCCCGGAGTCGGCGCTGATGGGCCTCGGGTGCGGCAACCCGACAGCGCTGGCGGACCTGAAGGATGGCGAGACCGTGCTGGACCTCGGTTGCGGCGGGGGCCTCGACGTTTTCCTCGCCGCCCGCAAGGTCGGGCGAAGCGGCAAGGTCATCGGCATCGATGCCACGCCCGCCATGGTCGAGAAGGCGAAGGCCGCGGCCGTGAAGGCGGGCTATGAGAACGTCGAGTTCCGCGTCGGCCGAATCGAAGCGCTCCCCCTGGCCGATCAGTCGGTCGACGTGATCCTCAGCAATTGCGTCATGAACCACGCCGCCGACAAGCAGGCGGCCTTTCGGGAAGCGTGGCGGGTCCTGCGGGCCGGCGGGCGCATGCTGATCTCGGACCTCGTGACCGAAGGCCGGCTTCCTCCGCCCGACACGCCGGGCCTCGAGATCTGGACCGACTGGCTGGCCGTGGCGACCGGCCGCCGGGAGTACCTGGACGCCATCGCGAAGGCCGGCTTCCGCGAGGTCACGATCCTCGACGAGCGCCACTGGAGCAGCCCGGCGCTGGCGGAGCCGCTCAGGGGGAAGATCGTCAGCTTGCAGCTGAGGGCGCACCGGTAGAAACTCACCTCCGTCTCAGCGCTTGAGTTGCCTCGGGCCGCGTGATAACGTAGCGGCGTCTCGTGCACTTATGGAGGGTCGACCGATGAAGATGAATCGCCGCCGGTTCCTCGCCGCGACGATGGCCGGCGCGTCCGGCATGGCGCTCGCTTCCTCACGCTTGGCGGCCGCCGAAGCCGCCGCGCCCCCGAACCCCTACGAGATCGTGACGCTCGGGAAGACCGGCATCAAGGTCACCCGCATCGCCCAGGGCACGGGGACGCACGGGGGCGTGCGCGAGACGAGCCAGACCCGCCTGGGCCGGGAGAAGCTCATCGCGCTGCTGAAGACCGGCTACGAGCGCGGCATCCGGCTGTTCGACTCGGCCGACAAGTACGGCTCGCACTCGCACGTGGCGGCGGCGCTCAAGGGCATCCCGCGCGAGCACTATGCCCTGACGAGCAAGATCTGGCGGCATGCCGACGGGCTGCCGGAGTCCGAGCGGCCCGACGCCAACGTCCTCCTGGACCGCTTCCGCAAGGAACTCGACACCGATTATGTTGATATCGTGCTCTTGCATTGTATGATGTCGGGCCAGTGGCCCGACGAGCAGAAGCGGCAGATGGACATCCTCGACGACCTCAAGTCGAAGAAGATCATCCGGGCCCACGGCGTTTCGTGTCACACGATGGGCGCCCTGCGTGCCGCGGTGGCCAGCCCGTGGGTCGACGTCCTCTTTGCCCGCCTCAACGCGTTTGGGACGGCGATGGACGGCCCGCCCGCCGAGGTCGCGCCGCTCCTGAAGACCGCCCGCGAGGCCGGCAAAGGCGTGATGGCCATGAAACTCGTCGGCGACGGCAAGTTCAAGGACGACCGGCCGAAGATCGACGATTCCATCCGGTACGTCATGGGTCTGGGGTCGGTCGACACGCTGGTGGTCGGCTTCGAGACCCCGGCCGAGATCGACGACTTTTCCGCCCGCGTCAGGACCGCCATGCAGGCCAAGGCGGCGGTGTAGTGCTCTGTCACGCCTGGGCGGGGCGCGCAAAGTTTCGCTGTAGCGGTTAGTTCTGCCTTGACAGGCAGCGCGCACGCGGGTACCATGCACCTGTTCCGCTTGGCTGATGCCACGGGATCCTTGGGGGGGCCCCGAGGGCAACGAGGCTTTGGCACCGGCGGGGGAAGCGGTAGTGGTAACGCCAGTCTGTGGTGCGTGGATGCTGGTGGGGGAGGACGCGACGCTCGCTCTTGGCCTTGGATGAGCCGCACAGACGCTATGGCGTGGTAGAACCGGTCGGCGACCCACCTGGACGTTCTAGAGGCAAACGGCGCAGCGTCTCCATCTCCGCGCATCTGGCGATGCGACAGCCAACTGTGCCCGCGCAGCGGGGGAGTCCAGCCTCGGACCAAGGTCAGAGACTGCTCCCCAGCGGACGTGGGCAGTGTATCCCGGTCGCGAATTTTTTGCTGCCCTGTGGCACGGGCGTGCCGACGTGAAGTAGCATAGTGGTAGAGGAGGGCGGGGCTGTCTTGGGAGGCAGGGAACCGCCGGCCAAGGGAGTGTCGGCGATTCCGGCGGCGCCCCACGCGGCAGGCAGAACCCTCCCGCGGCAGCGGGCGTGCCTTGGGGTGCTCATCGTGATGTCGTGCGACTCGGCGGCACCTCTCGGCGGACCCAGGCGGCATCGAGCGTGGACTCCCCCTTCGGCGCGATCAGGCGCGGGCAGGGGTGGATTCGAGCACGACCGGCCGGCAGCGAGCACGGGAAGTCTCGTGCTCGGCAGGGCCGGGTGTCTCTATATGTGATCTCAACGAAAGGAGTGTTGCAATGGCCAGGAGGAACAACAGCAAGTCGGCTTTCAAGCAAACACCGCCTTCCCAGGAGGTTCCGCACCCGACGGGGACGGCGACGAAGCCGCCGGAGACGCCGAGACCGGAGCCGCCGACGCCGTCGGCCGCCCCGTCCACCGCGGCCACCACGGTGGCCATGGCCGTCGCGGCGGCGCGCCAGACGCGGACCGAGCCGACGCGGGAGGAGATCACCGCGCGGGCCAAGGCCCTCTGGGAGGCCAGCGGCCGCAAGCCCGGCCGGGACCAGCAGAACTGGCTGGCGGCCGAGCGGCAACTGCGCAAAGAGCGGGGCCTCCTGTAGTTCCGGGAGCATGGAGGCGTTAGGGAGATTCGCCGAGCCTGCACGCACGTTGGCGGCCCGATGACGAAACAGGTGCTCTGTGCGCGTCTTGATGCTTGGTTGGGAGTTTCCGCCGATGATCAGTGGCGGGCTTGGGACGGCCTGCGAAGGCCTGACCCGGGCGCTGGCGCGCTTGAACATCGAGGTGCTTTTCGTGCTCCCCAAGGCCATCGGGGCCGGCGGCGAGGCGACGGTTGAGGACGCGCTGCCCCACGAGGAAACGAGCCGGGCTATGACCTTCAGGGCGGTCCCTTCGTCGCTGACCAGCCCCTACCAGTACACGGGGCGGCCTTGGGAGGAAACCGCCGCGGCGGCGCCGGCGGTCCTCGCAGCCGGTGCGCCGCCGCGCCGCGCCGGCCTGCGCATCGTCGGTGCCGGCGCGAGCAGGGGGTACGAAGGGGACCTGCTCGGCAAGATCGGGGACTACGTCCGGCGCTGCATGCAGGTGACCCGCCACGAAGGCTTCGACGTGGTTCACGCTCACGACTGGGTGACGTTCCCGGCGGCGGCGGCCATCGCCGCCCAGTCCGGCAAGCCCCTGGTGGTCCAGGTGCACTCGACGGAGTTTGACCGCTCGGGCGAGAACGTCAACCAGGCGGTCTACGAGATCGAGCGTCAGGGCATGCACGCGGCCCGGGCGATCATCGCGGTCTCGCACCTGACGAAGCGGACCCTCGTCGAGCGCTACGGCGTGCCGGCGGAGAAGGTGCGGGTGGTCCACAACGGGATCGATCCGAAGCGCGGCCCCGCGGCCCCGCGGCCGTGCAACGGCGACAAGACGGTGCTCTTCATGGGGCGCCTCACGCGGCAGAAAGGGCCGGAGTTCTTCATTCGGGCGGCGGCGCGGGTGCTCGCTTGCCTCGACCATGTGAGGTTCGTGGTGGCGGGGTGGGGCGACCTCGGGCCGCAGATCGTCGAACGGGTGGCCGCTGAGGGGCTCGGCCTGAGGGTCCGCTTCGCCGGTTTCCTGCGCGGTCCGGAGGTCGAGCGGGCGTATCGCATGGCCGACGTCTACGTCATGCCCTCGATCAGCGAGCCGTTCGGGTTGACGGCGCTGGAGGCCATCCAGTACGGGGTGCCGGTGGTGCTCTCGAAGAACTCCGGCGTGGCGGAGGTCCTGCACCGCGGGGCGCTGAAGGTGGATTTCTGGGACGTCGACCAGATGGCGGACAAGATCATCGCCCTCCTGCGGCACCCCGCGCTCGGCGAGGTGGTCTGCCGCGAGGGCGCCGACGAAATCCGCCCGCTCACCTGGGATGAGGCGGCCAGAAAGTGTGTCGGGGTCTATCGGGAACAGCTGGAGTCCCTGAAGAGCTGACTACGCCGCGCGAGGCGGTGTTGCCGTCTTGGGCATGAACGAGGGGCTGGGAACGAGCCATGCGTATCGCGATGCTTTCCTGGGAGTCGCTCCACTCGATCGCCTTCGGCGGAATGGCCAGCCACGTCACGGAGCTGGCGGCGGCGCTGGGGCGCGTCGGTCACGAGGTGCACGTCTTTACGCGCAAGGCCCAGGGCCAGCGCTACCACGATCTGGTCGACGGGGTCCACTACCAGTGGTGTCCGTACATCGGCCATCCGGACTTCGTGGACGATGTGAACAACATGTGCCGGGCGCTCGTCGAGCGGGTTTTTGTGGTCGAGGACTCCAGCGGCCCCTTCGACATCATCCACGCGCACGACTGGCTGACGGCCAACGCGATGATCTGGATCAAGCAGGGCCGCGGCCGCCGGTGCGTCCTGACGATACACGCCACCGAGTACGCCCGGTGCGGCAACGTCTTTCATGGCGGCCGGTCGCAGCGGATCCGCGACCAGGAGCGGGCCGGCACGTACTGGGCCGACCGCGTCATCGCCGTCTCGAAGGCGACCAAGGGCGAGATCCAGTGGATGTACGAGGTGCCCGAGTGGAAGACCTCGGTGGTCTATAACGCCGTCAGTCCGCACCGCTTCGACGGCGACATCGACGCCGGCGGGGTGAAGAAGCACTATGGGTTCGGCCCGATGGATCCGCTCGTGCTCTTCTGCGGACGCCTGGAGTGGCAGAAGGGGCCGGACCTCCTGGTGGAGGCTATCCCCCAGGTCCTCCGGGCCTATCCGAGCGCGAAGTTCATGTTCATCGGCGACGGCGGCATGCGGGGCCAGCTTGAGAACCGCGTGCGGCAACTCGGCGTCGCCTCGGTCGTCCGGTTCCTCGGCTTCCGTAGCGGCGACGATCTCGTCCGCCTGTTCAAGGCGTGCGAGGCCGTCTGCGTGCCGAGCCGCAACGAGCCGTTCGGTATCGTGGTCCTCGAGGCATGGAGCGCCCGCAAGCCCGTCGTGGTGACCCAGAACGGCGGGCCGAACGAATACGTCTGGCACGAGGTGAACGGCCTCAAGATCCACCCTCATCCGAACTCGGTGGTGTGGGGTCTGTGCACGCTGTTCTCCAACTTCGAGCGGGCCCGGTGGATGGGAAGGAACGGTCGCCGGGCCGTCGAGGAGCGGTTCACGTGGGACCTGATTGCGCGTGAGACGCTGGCGGCCTACGGCGTGAAGGAGGTCAAGACGGCGGTGCCCAGGTCGCAGAGCAGGATCGATGCCCTCGTGTCGATCCCGAAGCGGCCGGCCCCGGCGGGGCCGCCGGTCCTTGTGCAGGCCAGGCTGACCTTCCACGGGAACGGCAGGGCGGGCGCCGTCTTCACCGCCTGCCGGCGGGTCTTGGCCCATGCGGGGATTCCTTTCCAGATCGACCGCCGCAGCGCCATCCTCGAGGGCGATTGGGACACCCTCTCGGCCGCCGTCCGAAACTGCTACCAACTCGTCGAGCGCATGGGCGGGGTGCGGGTGACGGCGTCGGTCAGACTGGCTTCCCAGGTGCAGGAGCCTCCGCTTGCCGCGGAAGAGGGCTTGGTGGTCAGATCGGCCGAGCCGCCCATGGCCAAGGCGCTGCCTTGCCCGACCTCGGGCCTGACCCTCGACACGGCGACGCAGGAGCGGGGCCTGGTGCTGGGCGGCGCCGGCCGGTGACGCGCTCAACGCGGATCACGGAGGGCTGAATGGCGGTCGGCAGTTTCTGCCTGGTGCTTCACGGGCATCTGCCCTATGTGCTGCGCCACGGCACGTGGCCCCACGGCGAGGATTGGCTGTACGAAGCGGCGGCGGAGACGTACCTGCCCCTGCTGGCCATGATCGACGAGTGCGAGTTCCTGAAAGGGAACCCGCGCCTCACGATCGGCCTGACGCCCGTCCTGCTGGAGCAGCTCTGCCAAGACTACTTCAAGAAGGGCTTCGAGCGCTACCTTCAGGACCGCATCGAGCGGGCCCGTGCCGACCAGGCGGAGTTCCAGTCGGCCAACCAGCCGCACTTGGCGTACCTGGCCTCGCGGTGGGAGACGTGGTACCAGAAACTCGGCGAGCAGTTCACCAAGATCGGCCGCGACATCCCGAAGGCCTACGCCGAGTGGGCCGGGCGCGGCCTGATCGAGATTCTCACCTCCAATGCCACCCACGCCTACATGCCGCTGCTGCTGGAGGACTCGTCGGTCCGCGCCCAGGTGCGGGCGGGGGTGGCCAGCTCGGAGCGGATCCTGGGTTTCAAGCCGACGGGCATGTGGCTGCCCGAAGGCGGCTTCCGGCCGGTCGGCCTGTGGTCGCCGCCGATTCAGTGGGGCGACGGGCGCATCCGCCCCGGCGTCGACGACATCGTGGCCGACGAGGGCATCACCCATTACTTCGTCGAGCACCACGTGATCGAGCAAAGCCGCAGCGAGTGGATCGGCGCGGGCGGCGACTGGCACAAGGTGACCTGGGACGAGGCCCTCAACAACCCCGGCCGCGGCTGGCGCAGCGTCCACGAGCCCGTCTGGGTCAACAACCACGGGACGAGCGCCCGCCGCACGGCCGCGATGGGCCGCGACCCGCGGATCTGCGAGCAGGTCTGGTCGGGCGCCATCGGCTATCCCGCCAACGGCGTCTACCTGGAGTTTCACAAGAAGCACGGCCAGCGCCGGGGTCTCAGGTACTGGAAGGTCACGAGCACCGGCGTCGGCCTGGGGGGCAAGGACCCGTACTACCCTGACGACATATCGGGAAAAGTCTACGAGCAGGCGCGGCACTTCTGCGACCAGATCAAGGCACGCCTGTACGAGCACCGCCGGCGGACGGGCCGCCACGGCGTCGTGGCCGCCTGCTTCGACGCCGAACTCTTCGGCCACTGGTGGTTCGAGGGCCCCCAGTTCCTCCGCGACGTCTGTCTCACCCTCAACGCCGACCCCGACGTGGACGTGTGCACCGCCGGCGAGTACCTCCGCGCCCACCCCCCCGACAAGATCGTCTCGCTGCCCGAAGGCTCGTGGGGCGAAGGCGGCGACCACCGCGTCTGGGTCAACGACAAGGTCAACTGGATGTGGAAGATCGAGTACCGCTGCGAGACCCTTTTCGGAAAGCTCACCTTCAACCTTCCGTGGCGCCGTCAGAAGAAACTGCGCGAGATCCTCGAGAAGGCCGGCCGCGAACTCCTGCTCCTCCAGGCCAGCGACTGGCCGTTCGTCATCACGCGCGACCAGGCCGTCGACTACGGCATCAAGCGGTTCATGCAGCACGTCTCAAGGTTCGAGTGCCTGGCCGACGTGGCCGAAAAACTGGCCGCCGACCCCGACGCCCTCAGCAAGCTCACCGACGTGGAGAAGTTCGAAGTCCAGGACGCCGAGATCCACGACACGGTCTTCCCCCGCATCGACCTCGACTGGTGGAACGCGTAGCCCGGATGCCCTCGTCTGGGCCTCCTGCACCGCCGAGGGCGACGGTGCCGCCGCGCACCCTGCTTGCGCGCCGCTGCGAAAGCACGGTCATCGCGCCTGCGCGGCGATGTCGGGCTATCCTCCGCTCGGTTGGGCGGGTGATGCCATGTCGCGATAACCCACCATGCCGGGCACGGCGAGCACGCCGGCAAGGGCCGCCGACAGGACGAGATAGAGGCATCCCGCGGCCACGAGACCGACAAGGCCGACCGCGACCGCCTGGCTGGCCTTTTTCACGGCGTTTTCCCTCGTGGCGTTGGCCAGGGCGGTTTGCAGGCGGGCCCCGTAGGCGGCGTCGCTCTCGCCCGGTTGTCGCGCGGGCATGGGGTGGCGGAGGCGGCGGAACTCCCGGGCGATCTTGCGCTGCTCGTAGGCCGGGTCGCTCTCTCCCGGGTTCCGCTTCAGGTTGTCCACGCCGGCGTTGCCTGGCGAGGAGTCAAGCAGGTCGGGGGCTGTGGCCTGGATCGCCGCCAATCCCGTGACGTTGAAAGCGGCGAGCGTCGTGCCCAGGACGAGGGCGCTTCCGACAAAACCGACGAGGGATAGCACGATAAGCATCACAAACACGCCGAAACCATGGGCCACCCGCCCGGTCAGCCGCCAACTCATGCCGAGCGATTCGCCCACCTTGACGCGTTGGTCCATCACCAAGGGCATCGCCCACGCCAGTCTCGAAAACACGTAGATCGAGGGAGCGAAGGCGACGGGCGTAAGGACCGCCAGCAGCAACAGGCCGACGAGCCCCTCCTCTAGGATCACCATGAACGAGCCGATGCCCACCACCAGCAGCAGGATCATCGTGGGAATGCTGGCCGCCGTGAACACCACCCACAGAAGCCAGTAGGCGCCCATGCTCGGCCAGTAGCGTCCCTCGGTGAACCCGGCGAACAACCGGCCCACCAGCCCGCCTTCGCCTCGGGCGGCGGCCAGCAAGACCAGGACGAGGCCGCCGGTGATCGGCGGATCGAGGAACACGGCGGGAACCACGCACAAGACCGAGGCGACCACCGTCAGAATCTGGGAGAGCAGAATGACCACCGTCAGCGGGACGATGCAGCGCAGACCGCGCATCATCCCCTCGCCCACCCACAGGAACACCCGGCCCAGCCCGACCGCTTCCCCAGGCCCCGGAACGAGCGGAACAGGCGGCGGAGGCGGCGCGCTCGATGGCGGAGGTTGAAGACCCGCCGTCGGCGCCGTCGCCGGCGGCGCGCTGGGCGGTCCTGCCGCCGCTGGCGCCGAACCGATGCTCGCCGGCGCGGCGATCACGAAGACTCTCTGGCAGCTTCGGCACTTTGCTTTCCGCCCGATCCATTCCCGCTTGACGTTAAACGTGTTGCCGCACGCCGGGCACTTGATGGTCAGGATGTCGGCTTCCATGCGGATGGCCCTCTCTCTGTGGATCGTGCATGGCCGTTGGCCGGCTCGGGCCGGTCGCAAGAGGCATTCTGGTTTCCTCGGGGGCCCTATTTCAACTCCGCCACCTGTTGTTCCGTCAGGGCCCGGTCGAAGAACCTCACCTCGTCGATGAGGCCCGTGGCGGCCACGTCGGCGGGGCGGGCGCCGATCCACAGCGGGAAGTCGTTCCGGGCCAGCGGGCCGGTCAGGGCGCCCTCGGCATCCTTCTTGCCGTCCACGTAGAACCGGGCGGTCTTGCCGTCATTGACGCAGACCACCAGGTGCCACTGGTTGTCGGCCACCTTCTTGCCGCCCTCCAGGCGCAGGCGCGCCTCGCCCTCTTTCTGGTAGTCCAGGAAGCCGCTCAGGGTGCCTTCCATCGTCACCCAGATGTCCAGGTTCCGGCACTCCTTGTCCTCCGGGAACGCGGGACCGCCCCGCCAGGCAATGTACTGGTAGTTGCCCGTGTCCTTGAGCCTGACCCAGGCCGCCAACGTATACTGGGGCGAGTTCAAATAGGGGGCACTGTCAATAAGAACATATCCCTTTCCGTCGAAGCTTACGGCCTTGCCGCTCTTGCCGTCCGTCCGCTTCAGGCCGCCCTGGATCCGGCCGTGGTTCGGGCCGACGGCGTTCTTGACGACGTCGCCGCCGCCTTCGTCGAAGGTCCAGCAGCCTTTCAGGCCCAGGGCCTTGTCGGCGGCGGTGCCGCAGCCGCCCGCCAGAAGCACGCCCATCGCCAACAGACCCGCCGCACCGATCATCCACGTCGTTCTCATGGCTCCACCTCTCTGAAATGAACTGCCCGTTGCCCGCCGCTCCCCCCGCCCTGACGCACGGACAACCATTTTGCAGACCTTGGGTCCGCCATGCAAGAGTCTTGCGCCGCCGCACGATCCGGGTGTCAAGGGGCTATGGCAACCGGCACACACGGCGATCCCCGGTCACCCCATCCCGCTGAACCCGCAGGGGTTTCCGCCGGCCTCTTGGCCGGAGCTTCCATCTGAAGCTTCCGCTTCAGCTTGGGGTGCCGGACTTCATAGAAGATGCCCTTCTCGACGACCAGGCACGCCGCCGGCCCGCCGTAGAGCTTGGCCAGCCCCACGTCGATCATGATCAGGCGCCCCCCGGCCCTGGCGACAACGCCGTCGTGCGAGACCGTGTGGCCGATGATCATCCGGTTCGCACCGTAGGTCTTCAACGTCCCTGCCAGTTCCTCGGCGACTCGGCCTTCATCGTCCAAGGCGAGGGAGCGGTCCCACAAGGGGCCGTCGGCATGCGCCGCGATCCCCTCCTTGTCGCCCCTCAGGAGTTCGTAGCGGATGGCCTTGTTGATCACGGGCAACGAGAGGCGGGCGAAGGGCGGCGCGAGGCCGGCGTGGACGAACACGAGGTCGTTGACCTTGATGACAGTGTTATGTCGTCGGATCCACTGGCCGTACTTGCCCTGGGCGCTCAGGGCGTTGCGAAACCCCTCCTCCCCGCCGTAGGTCTTCATGTCATCGGGGTGGACGTACCGCCAGTCGTCCAGCAGCTCCATCGCCTCATGGTTGCCGATGAGGGCATGCACCGCCCCGCCCGCCGCGGCGGCCTGCGGCTCAAGGCCCATCACCAGGTCCATCACCTTGCGGGACTCCGTGCCGCGGCCCAGGATGTCGCCGATCTGAACCAAGTGGGTCTTGCCGGCGATCCACTGGTTCTTGCCGTCCACCACCTCGGCGGCCCGGAGGGTCCTGACGAACTGGTCGTAATCGCCGTGGACGTCTCCGACCGCCACGATGCGCTCGACGCCGGCCCAGGTGTCCTGCTGCGCGCAGGCCTGGCCGACCAGGGCAATCGCGATGAGGGCCGTGCAGATCAGGCCCGGCCGCGTGAGCAGTTTCCGCACTGGAGCCCTGCGGGCGCCTCCCATGGATTCCCGGTCCCTC
>JAPLML010000488.1 GCA_026387055.1 Planctomycetota bacterium
GTCGCGGCCGAGGCCGTCAACGCCCTCTCGACGCTCGCCACGCCCGCGGAACTGCCGGGCCTCGTCAAGATCCTCGTGAGCACCGGCGACGCGTCGGTGCGCACGGCCCTCGAAGGCGCGGTGGCGGCCCTCTGCACCCGCGCTCCCGACCGCGAAGCGTGCTCCCGCGTGCTTGTGCCGGCGCTCGACGCGGCCGCCACGCCCGCGGCCCGCGCATCGCTCCTGCAACTCCTGCCGCGCGTCAAGACCGAGCAGGCCCTCGCGGCCGCCCGGAAGGCGCTAAAGCAGGAGAACGCCGACGTGAGCCAGGCGGCGGTCCGGGCCCTCGCCGATTGGCCGGACATCTCGGCCGCCCAGGCCCTGCTGGACCACGCGCAGACCGCGAAGAACCCGACCGACGCCGTGCTGGCAATCCGCGGATGCCTCCGCCTGGCCGCCCTCAAGGACCAGCCGACGGCCCAGCGGCTGGCGGTGTATCGCGGCGTGCTCGAGACCGCCCAGCGCCCCGATGAGAAGAAGCAGGCCCTGGCCGGCCTGGCCGACGTGGCCTCGCCCGACGCCCTCGACATTCTCACGAAGCACGTCCAAGACCCGGCCCTCGGCGCCGACGCCGCCCAGGCCGCGCTGCGGCTCGCCCGGCAGATCGGCGCCGCGTATCGACAGCAGGCGGAGGCCGCCCTCAAGCAACTCAAGACGCAGGCGGCCTCGGAGGAACTCCGCCGGCAGGCCGACGACACGCTCAAGGCCCTGGCCAACTCCAGCATGTCGGTAGATGGCTACATCCTCTCGTGGATGCTCTCCGGCCCGTACACGCAGGAAGACAAGTCGGGCGGCGACCTCTTCGACGTCGCCTTCCCGCCCGAGAAGCCGACGGCCCAGGCCGAGTGGAAGGTGGTGACGGTGCCCGCCAACGCCGCGGTGCCGGGCATGGTGGAACTCAACGTGATTCTCGGCGGCAACGACCGCGCGGCCTACCTGCGCACCCAGGTTACGTCGCCCAAGGCCCAGGAAGCCGTGCTCGAGCTCGGCAGCGACGACGGCATCAAGGTGTGGCTCAACGGCCAGCGGGTGCACTCGAACAACGCCACCCGCCCGTGCCGGCCCGGCGAGGACAAGGTCAGGATCAAGCTCAAAGAGGGTGCGAACACGCTGCTCGTGAAGGTCGTCCAGGGCGGCGGCGAGTGGTCCGCCACCGCCCGCCTGGTCTCCGTCGACGGCAAACCCCTGAACGTCATCGTGGCGCCGAACGGGTAGCTTTCCGTCACTCTTGTTCTTGGGGTTTCAACCGGCTCGCGCGGTGGGCAGTCCTGCCCGCCGGGCCGGTATCCCTCTCCCCTGTGGGAGAGGGTGTGCCCCTACGGGATGGCGCACGGGGTCAAGCGGCGCCGCAGGCCTACTTCCGCACCTCCACCACCTGCTTGATGGGTTCGGCGCTTTGCACGAAGGGTTCCACCGCGCTGCCGTACTGGTAGGCAATAACGGTGATCTTCAGGGGGAAGGCCGTGCGCTTGGGGATCTCGGCCGGCTTCAGGCTGTCGCCGTAGTTGAACAGGGCGTCGAGCGAGGGCGAGAAGAAGACGATCGCGAGCTTCTCGCCGGCGCACGCCTGGCGGATGATCGGGTCCCTGGAGAACTCCGGCTCCATGAGGGTCATCCCGCCGACCGGAACGCCCCGCAGGCGGTCGGCTTCGGGCGGGACCCACAGGTAGGCCGTGATGTCCTTGCCGTCGGCGCTGGTGGCGGGCACGGCGTACTGATACACCTCGGCCGCCGCGGGGATGCACAGGAGGCAGACGAGGCCAAGCGCCAGGGTCAGGGCGCGTACCATAGCGGATCGCATCTCCGCAACACGGCGGCGCTCTTCAGAAACCGACGCCGGCTCCACAACTTCCGCCGTGCCGACTCCCTCGATGGCCTCCCATCCGATGATCCGCTGCCCGCAGGACGCGGGAGAAATGGCGGAGAGGGGGGGATTCGAACCCCCGGTAGCCCCTAGAGGCCACGCCGGTTTTCGAAACCGGTCCGATCAACCGCTCTGGCACCTCTCCGCTATGTATGACTGTCGATGCCGGACGTTGCCGGACATCGCCATTTCCGGGGGATTCTACACGTTTCGCCCCTACGCTGTCAACCTCTACGTCGTGCCCTACGTTGCCGCCGTTCGCCCCTTCGGGCCGCCTGCGCGCTATCTGGCGCGCTACCGGGTCCGTGCCCATCAGCGCGACAAGGCCAGTGGGACGGGACCTTGACAGGGTCACGCGGTCGCCTAGACTGTGGCGGCTCGCGGAGGCCAGCGGATGGATTTGCTGCGCGTGAAGTGGCTGCGGAGGCTTCTGAAGTCGGCGTGGGCGCCCCTGGCGGTCCAGGTGGCGCTGCTCGTGGCCTTCGCGCTACTGGTCTGGGGCGGGCTGGGCGTCGACGCCGACGACGAGGTCGCCGGTCTCGCGCGGTACACGAACCTTGCGAACCTGCTGGTCTGGTGCTGCTGGTTTCCGCTCGTGATCGTTGGGGCGGTCGTGCTGGGGCGCGTGTGGTGCGCGGTCTGCCCGATGGAACTGGCGACGACGGTCGCCTCGCGGATCGGCCTGCGGCGGCCTGTCCCGGGCTTCCTGAAGAGCGGCTGGGCCATCACGATCCTGTACGGCGCCGCCGCCATCGTGGGCGTGTACACGCTGGGCGTCCACCGGGTGCCCCACCGGATGGCCGTGTACCTGGTGGCGCTTCTGGCGCTGGCCCTGACAGTGGGCCTGGTGTTCGAGAGGCGGGCGTTCTGCTCGCACGTCTGCCCCGTGGGGCACCTGCTGGGCCTGTATGCCCACTGCTCGGTGCTCCAGTGGCGAGCGGCGGACGCGTCGATCTGCAACGCGTGCGAGGGCAAAGACTGCGTGGCGAAGAGCCGCCGCCTTGGCATCCGGCGGCGCTCGTGCACGAGCGGCCTCTATCCGCCGGCCATTCAGGACAACCGCGACTGCCTCCTGTGCACGCAGTGCCTGAAGGTCTGCCCGTCCGACAACCTGCGCCTCACGGTCGGGGCGCCGTGGTCCGACCTGCGGCGGCCGCTCGGCCTGACGGGGGCGCAACTGGCCTTTCTCGCCATCGTCAGCGGCTTCGTCATCTTCGAGGTCCTCTCGGAGTGGGAGCCGTCCCTGCGGGCCCTCGAATGGCTGCCGTACCTTGTCGCTGACGCGTTCGGCCTGACCGGACCGGCAGCCGATCTGGCCGCTGCAGGGGTGATGTTCGTGCTCCTGCCGGCCGCCCTGTTCCTCGCCGTCGCCGGCGGCGTGCGGCTGGCGGCCCGCACCCCCGTGTTTGACGGCGCCAAGGCGTTTGCGCTGCTGCTGCTGCCGACCGTGACCGGCGCCCAGGTCGTCAAGGCGATCCTGAAGACAACCGGGCACCTGCCGTACTGGAAGGTTGCCCTGGCCGATCCGGCGGGCGTCGAGAGCGCCCGCGCCATCCAGGCCGGGACGCTGGCCTTCGACCCCTCGCTGCCGGGATGGCTGACCGCCGCCATCACGGTTGTCGTGGCGATGATCCTGGTGGTCGCGCTCATCGTGACGGTGCGGCTCGCCCAGACCTCGCCCTGGACCGCACGGCTGCCGCGCGCCGCACGGCCGGCGCTGGTGGCGGCCGCGGCGGCGTACTGGGCGATCTTCGCCGTCACGATCGTCCTGTGGCGGTTGTAGGGAGTCACCGGCAAGTCGAACTCGCGCCGCCGACCCCCTACAACCGCCAGGGGCTGCGCAGGGCCCGGCTGAGCATGCGCGA
>JAPLML010000589.1 GCA_026387055.1 Planctomycetota bacterium
GCGATGAGGGTGTTGCCGCCGGGGAGGCGGATGCAACTGTGCGGGCCGCCGGCGGCGGGAATCTCGCGGACCACGTTCCCCTGCGGATCGTATTCCCGCACCCTGGCGTCGGCGTAGTGGGCGACGAGGTAGTTGCCGCTCTCGAGGCGCCGGGCGTTGCGCATGTAGGCATGGCCGCCGTCCTTGCCCTCGGGCCGGAGGCGGACTTCCTTGACGATCTTGCCCGCCGGGTCGACCTCCAGCAGGCGGCCGGCGTTGCATTCGCCGATGAAGGTGTTGCCGCCGGCGAGGCGCTGGCAGGCGTAGATCTCGCTCTTGGATTCGTAGTTGAAGACGACCTTGTTCTCCCGCGTGACCTCCTTGACCCCGTGGCCGGTCACGAACAGGAGGTTCCCGTTCGGAAGCACCCAGAGATCATTACAACTTGGCGCCTTGTATTCCCACTGCACCTTGCCCTCGGCCGACACGATGAAGACCTTGCCCTGCGAGTAATCCGCGCCGGCGAACGGATGGGGCTCGCCCGTCTGGATCGGCCCGGTCGCCGCCGGCTCCTGCCCTGCCAGCCCCCCGGCCACCGCGGCCGCCAGGATCGCCGCCATGACCGCCCCGCCGACCGCCCATCGCCGCTTGCTCATCGATTCTTCTCCTCAGCCGAAGCCCTCTCGGAAACTTGAACCTGCCCGGCGGCCCAGGGTTCTGCGCTCAACTGAAGATCGGATAGGCTCTCAATGGGCGAAGAGGCCGTTGCGTCACGGATTAGTCTGGCGGAGAATGGCTTCCCCATGGTAGGATGCTCATGATCTTGTGTGAGTGGAAGCGCGCTATGGCACTTTGGGGGACACTGCAATGAGACACGCACTGCTGGCCGTTGCCGTGGCGGGCCTTCTGGCCGCCGCCGCCCTGCCCGCCCGGGCACAGGGCGAATTCCCTCTGAAATACACGGACGCCCAGGCGGGAGATCCCATCCTCACGATGGGCGGCCGCATGGTGCAGCCTGCCAAAGAAAAGCCTGCCGACCTCAAGGCCCTGCCGAAGGAGGTCTCCGGCCAGGTCAAGTACTTCGCGATCCCGTTCGGGGACAAGCAGGTCCTGGCGGTCGCCGACGGGTCCAAACCGCCCAAGCTTTACGTCGACACGGCCGGCACCGGGGATCTCTCGGCGGCGGCGCCGGTGACGCGGAGCGGCCCGGAAGGCGTGGGGCCGTACGGCCCCGTGGCCCTGATGGTCGGCGGCCCGCAGGGGCAGACCACCGTCAAGGTTCAGTTCCACGTGCTGGATGATGCGCGGCTCTTGTTCGTGATGCCGGCCGGTTACATGGCGGGCGAGGTGACGCTGGCCGGCCAGACGTACCGCGTGGCCGTCGTCTCGAACTCGAGCGACGCCCGCTACGACAAGGCCATCCAGTTTCCGCTGTCGCGCTCGTCGCCGCCCGAGGTCAACATCTTCGCCATCGACCTGAACCAGGACGGCAGGTTC
Organism: Planctomycetota bacterium; assembly: GCA_026387055.1. Classification (GTDB taxonomy): domain Bacteria; phylum Planctomycetota; class Phycisphaerae; order FEN-1346; family FEN-1346; genus JAPLML01. The sequence continues at coordinate 1,477 of JAPLML010000589.1, forward strand.
GACACGAATGTCCAGACGAGCGGCGAGGTCATGCCGCTCGCCAAGATGGTCCGGGTGAAGGATGTCTATTACAGCATCCAAGTGGCGCCCGACGGCTCGTCGGTCCGGGTGGCGAAGATCGATCCCGGCATGGGCACGCTGGACGCCGGCGGGCCGGACGTGGAGATGATGGTCCTCTCCGACGCCGGGTTCCAGCGCTTCAGCGGGTCGGACGGCAAGTGGCAGGCCCCGGCGGGCCACTACATGACCGTCCAGGCCCAGCTTTCGAAGACCGACGCGGCGGGCGCCAAGTGGACGCTGACCGGGTCGGGGGCGGGCAAGCTGGAGAGCTTCGAGGTCCGCAAGGGCGAGACGCTGTCGCTGAAGCTCGGGCCGCCGCTCGTAACGAAGATCGAGGCCGACCCAGCCGGCGACGGCCTGGTCTCGATCTCCCTGGCGCTCGAGGGCCGGGGCGGCGAGCGGTACGGCCCCGGCGTCGCCAAAGGCGGCGTGGTCCCTGATCCGCCGCAACTGAAGATCCTCAACGAATCGGGCAAGGAGTTGGCGAGCGGCAAGTTCGCCTTTGGCTGAGGCGGCTCGTGCCGGTACTCGTGGCGAGTACCTGAAGGTTTCAAGGGCAAGTACCGCGTGGAAGTCCAGGCGAACCTGGGGCCGTTCGAGGTGGCGAAGCCCGCGGAAGTGTGGTTCGAGGTGAAGTGATCCGGCGGCGCCAGCCGTGTGCCGGCGTTCCTGACGTGGATTGACGGGCGCCACGGCTTGCCTCTCCGGCCCGCGCGGCGGGCAAGACTGCCCGCCGCGCTTACCTTACGAGCAACCCGCGGCACCCCCAAGATCACGTGTAACGGACTCCTGGTGCTCTGTTACTCGTCATTCGAGGGGTGCCACGGGTTGCTCGCAACCCGTGC
>JAPLML010000740.1 GCA_026387055.1 Planctomycetota bacterium
ACCGTGGCCGAACTGACCGAAACGGTGGTCCTGACGCTCACGGCGGATGCGACGTACAACATCAACGCCAAACAGCAAACCGGCACAGTCAAGATCGCCGACAACGAGCCGATCGTGTCGATCACGGCGTCGGACGCGCGGGCGGCCGAAGTGGCCCCGGGCAAGCCGCTCGATCTCGGCGCGTTCACCGTAACGCGCACGGGGGGCGACCTCAGCAAGGACCTCCTCGTGAAGTACACCCTGGCGGGGACGGCCGACAGCGGGATCGACTTCGAGGCGCTCTCCGGAGAGGTGACGATCCTGGCGGGGGCCAAGACGGCCAAGATCTTTGTGACGCCGAAGGCCGACGGCGTCGCGGAAACCCCGGAGACGATCGTCCTGATGCTCCTGGCAGACCCCAAGTACCTGATCGTTGCCAAGCAGGGCGCCGCCACGGTCACGCTGACCGACAACGTCGCCTGAGCGAACCGTTTAGCCGTCGCCATCGTTTAGCCGTCGCCGGCACGGCGACGAACGATATTCGCGGCCGTACCGGCCGCGGCTAAACGACGGCAGGCGGCGGGCTTGTCAGCCCAGGTTCTCAAACGCAATCGGAATCCGCTTCAGCGCATACCCCGCCTCGCGGATATAGTCGCCGTAGATGGTCATCCAGTGGAAGCCGGGCATGTTCTCGGCGATCCGGGCATCGGGAACCTTGTAGGCCACGTCGATCTGGCAGCGGCAGATGGGCAGGAACGGCACGTCGGCGATCTCGCCCACGAAGCCCGTGTACCGCTGGGCCAGGAAGTCGGGGATGATGCTCGTGACCTTCGTCCCCTTCTTCATCTCCACCTTCGGCGCCGCCCCGTAGTCGGATTCGAAGTGCGTCAGGATGCGGGCCGGTTCAAGGTTCTTGCCGTCCATCCGGCGCGGACCGGTGCAGTGGGCCAGCGTGATGACGCCCTGGTGCGGATACGTGGGGTCGTTGAGGAACTGGGGCCGGCCGGAGATCTGCGTCATCAGGATGCCCGACGGAATGACCACGAAATCCGACTCGCAGAACGCCAGGTACCCCGCGTCGTTCAGGAGCGACAGCGTCAGGCACGCCGTCGTCTCGGCGATCGGCATGATCGTGCCCATGCAACTGTTGACGGTTATCGCGCGGCAGTCGGCCTTGGCCATGATGCCGCGGAAGACCTGCTCGAGGAGGAATGCGTTCTCGACGAGCGGCAGTTTGGTCTCGAGCGTCACGCCGCCGTCCTGGAGGTACGCGGCGGCGCGCTCCTTGGCGCGGGCGACGGCGGCCTTGTCCTCGCGGGCCGCCTTGATGAGCTCGGCGAGCTGCGGGTAGGTCACGTCCTGGATGTCGAGCTTCCACTTGGTGCGCGAGAGGTCCGGGGCCTGGGGGCAGGCCCATCCGCTCGCGCCGCCGATGGTGATGATCCGCATGCCGAGGGCGTTCTTGAGGCCGCCCAGCGCCCGCAGCCGCCACGCCAGCTCGTCCATCGAGTCGACCACCACGTCGACGTTGTCGACGCCCTTGACGGCCAGCTTGTCGGTATGGCCATGAAGATATCGCGGACTGACGATCTCATACCACAGGTACACCGGGCCGGACTTGTGGCGGAGGAAGAAGACGACGGGCTTCCCGGTCTTGACGGCGGCATCGAAGATGTCGCTCCCGCCGCCGGCCGGGTACAGGATGACGGCATCGGCGCCGGCGAGGTCGGTCACGTTGGCAACCTCGCCCCCGCCGCGCACGCGCGTCACGGGGAGGAACTTGACGGGGAAGTCGGCCGCGGCGGCCAGCTTCTGGAGTTCGCCCTGGATGCGGGCCATCTCCTCCTTGCCCTGGGCCTCCGTCTCGATGCCGCCCCAGCTTCGCCAGCTCGTCTTGTCGTGGCGGCGCGGCACGTCGTGGCTGAAGAGCGGCTTCACGACGAGCGGCTGGCGCGCGGGCGCCGGCGCCGGCCCCGCGCCGGCGTCGCGCAGGGCCGACCAGGCACAGCCGCCCAGGGCCAGGCCGCCCAGGGCGAGGGTGCCCGCTTTCAGGAAATCCCGCCGCGAGACGCCCTCCGGACCTGTGCACGGGCAGCAGCGCGGCTTGATGGGTTGCAGGATCGGCTCGTCGTGCGTCGTCATGGTCAGGCCTCCTTGTGTGAGTTCTTCACATGGCTATTTCGGTATCTCCCGCCGCTCCCGCGGCGGGCTCGGATGCACCGGGTGGCACGGCCTGGCACGATGCACGGCCACGCAACGGCGCGTGACCGTGCCACCCCTTGCGCCAAAAGGGCGCCAATTACTCGCCAAAGCGACATGCTACGGCTCGAGCTCGGGCACGTCAACCCAGCGCCGCTCTTGCCACGCCTGCCGGCCCTTCTCGGCCAACTGGACGCCCTTCGCCCCTTCCAGAAGGTTCCACGGGAACGGGTCGCCGCGGACCACGTGCCGCAGGAACAGCTCCCACTGGACCTTGAACGCGTTGTCGTAGGCCCGCTGGTTGGGCACCTTCGTCCACCCGTCCAGGAAGCTGATGGGGCTGTCGATGTCCGGGTTCCACACGGGCCGGGGCGTGGCGGCCAGGGGCTGGATGAAACATTCCCTGAGGCCCGCCACGGCCGAGCCCTTTGTCCCGTCCACCTGGAGCACCAGGAGGTCGTCGCGCCGCACGCGGACGCACCAGGACGAGTTGAACGAGGCGATGATGCCGCCCTCGAGCTCGAACGTGGCGTAGGCGGAGTCGTCGGCCGTGCAGGCGTAGGGCCGTCCGTTCTCATCCCACCGGCGGGGGATGTGCGTTGCGGCCGTGCAGGAGACCGCCTTCACGGGGCCGAACGTATTGTCCAGCACGTAGCGCCAGTGGCAGAACATGTCGGCGATGATGCTTCCGCCCTCCTCGCGGCGGTAGTTCCACGACGGCCGCTGGCACGGCACGTGATCGCCTTCGAAGACCCAGTACCCGAACTCGCCGCGCACCGACAGGAGGCGCCCGAAGAAGCCCATGTCGATGAGTGTTTTCAGCTTCAGGAGGCCCGGCAGCCACAGCTTGTCCTGGACCACGCCGTGCCGCACGCCCGCCTTCTTCGCCAGCGTGTAAAGCTCGTACGCGTCGGCGGTCGTCAAGGCCGTCGGCTTCTCGCAATAGATGTGTTTGCCCGCGGCGATGGCCTTCTTCACGTTGGGCGCCCGAAGGGCGGTCGTGAGAGCGTCGAAGTAGACCGTGCAGGCGGGATCGCCGAGGGCCGCGTCAAGGTCCGTGGTCCACTTCGCCACGCCGTGCTGCTCGGCCAGGGCGGCCAGCTTCGCCGGGTTGCGGCCCACGAGGACCGGCTCGGGCATGATGACCTCGGCGTCGCTGAGGCGCACCCCGCCCTGCTGCCGGATCGCCAGGATCGACCGGACGAGGTGCTGGTGGGAGCCCATGCGTCCGGTGACGCCGTTCATCAGGATGCCGACGCGGCGGGTGGTCACTTGTCGCTTGTCATTTTTCATTTGCTGCCTTGGCGGTCGCCTTGGCCGTTCGGCATTCATCGCGCGTAAGGCAAGACCGCGCCCAGCAAGCTGGGCGGCTAAGTGGCGTTTGCCGTTGCCTTTCGCCGTTCACTCCCCACTCCACATTCCGCACTCCGCACTTCCATGCGCTCGCCTGCGCCTGGCGGCTACACGGGCTTCTCGGTGCACTGCGGGCGCGCCCCGTCGGGCAGCGGGGGCGCGTCGAGGCCCGCGCGCGGGAGCGTCCCCTCGAGTTCCTGCCGCCAGTGGGCCACGTCGCCCGCGGGGCCGTAGCCGTAGAGCATCTTCGCCGGCGTCGAGCCGATGTTCGTGGCTTGGTGGAACACGCCGGACGGGATGTAGACGGCCTGGCCGCCCTTGAGGACCTGACGCTCGGCGCCGAGGCACATCTCGACCCGCCCCTCGATGATGAAGTAGACCTCCTCCTGCGACTGGTTGTGCCAGGGCACCTGCCCGCCGTCGGGGTCCAGGGTGACGTAGCCCATCGAAAACTGGGTCGCGCGGATCGGGGCGGCGCCGCCCACGAGGTTCTGCGTGCGGCGCCGGGCGGGGTACCGCCGCCCTTCGATCGTCGAGAGGTCCGAGATGATCATGGCGAGGCACCTCCCAGAGTCCGACATCTCCGGCCGCTTCCGCGGCGGGCTGGATGGGGTGGCATGGTCACAGCCTGCCCGCCGCGGCGGGCGCCGTGGCGTGACCATGCTGCTTCAATGCGCTACATGGCCACGCAACAGTGCGTGGCCATGCCACCCGGCCTTCAGCTCGGCGGCCTAAAATGGCGCTTTTCGCGCGGCCCGTCAACAGAAAACGCGCCTCCCGGCCGGTGGTCGGACGGCCCGTCAGGGTCCTGGAGGTCAGGCCAACGGTGTTACTCGCCGGCGCCCGTCAGCGTGGCGAGGTACACGTTGCCCAGCTTCTCGACGTGCTCCTTGATATTGGTGAATTCGTCGAGGTGCCCGTCCTCGTCGCCCAGGATCTTCTCGAAGAGATCCTGGGAAACAAGGTCGCGGGCGTCGGCGCACGCGAGGGCCGCGTCGTTGTACATCTTGATGGCCGCCTCTTCCAGGCCGATGTCGGTGGCAATCATCTCGGGGATCATCTGGTTCTTCTTGATCTCGGCGTCGGGCTTCGAGGTCGGCGTGCCGCCGAGCAAGACGATCCGCTCGGCCAAGGCCTCGGCGTGCTTCATCTCGACGATGGCGGTCGCCTTGAGGACCTTGGCCAGCTTGCCGTAGTCCTGGTTCGTCAGGTCGTAATGCTGGACCATGTACTGGAGGATGGCGGTCAGTTCCCTGGACCGGGCCTCGTTCAGCAGGTCGATGACCTTCTTCGTGTCTTTGCTCATGACATTTCCTCCCGTTGAGTTCTCGTTGTCTGGCCGGCACGGCCCCCTGACCGCATCCGGGATTCCGTTGACCTACCCTCTTTTGTAGACTGCATCGGCCCCTCCCGTCAAGCGATAAGACAAAAACAGGGGGCGTGCCAAGGCTTCCCCGCGGCGGCGCTCACTTCGGCTTCTTGGGATCCGGCGCCGGAGGTTTCGGCGTTTCCTTCTTGCCGTCGTCCTTTTTGCCGCCCTCCTTCTTGCCGTCGTCCTTCTTGGGGATGTCGCCTTTCAAGGGGGTGGGATCGCCGCCCTTCTCCTTAATCGCATCGGCGAGTTCCTTGAAGAGCTTCGGGTCGGCCCCCTCGAGTGCCCCGAGGGCCTTCCGGGCATTGTCCCAGTCCTTCGCGTTGACAAACACGAGGCCCATGACGTAAAGGCCCATCGGGCACCCCGGCTGGAGCCTGAGGGCCACCCCGGCGGCCTCTTTGGCGTCGTTCATGCGCCCGTTCTGGTACTCGACCATCGCGAGGTAGGCGTGGGCGAGCGGGTTGTGAGGATCGTGGCGGATCACCGTCCTGAAGGCGTCGGCCGCCGGGGCGAGCAGTTTCTGCGCCAGGTAGGCCCGGCCGAGGACCATCCACGCGTCGGCGTCCTCCGGGTCCAGCCGTGTGGACTCCTTGAGCGCCGTCAGGGCCTCGTCCTTTCGCCCCAGTTCCAGGAGGGCCTCGCCCAGGGCGTGCTGGAGGCTGGCGTCTTCGGACCGCAACTTGGCGGCGTGCGACAGGACCTCCTCGGCCTCTTTCCACATCTTCTTCTGGTTGTAGACGAGGCCAAGGCCGAGGTGGCCCTCAAACTCGTTCGGGTCCAGTTCGACGACCTTCTTGTACGTTTCCACCGCCTCGTCGGTCTGGTTCATCTTTAGGGCCAGGAAGGCGCTGAGAAGAAGGACCTCGGCGTTCTCGGGATTCCGCGTCCGCAGCGTCTTCGCGCCGACCGCCGCATCCAGCCACTGGCTCTTGCTGACGTGCGCGTACGCCTGGGCGAGGTCGGCCGAGGAAGTCGCGTCGAGTGGCTTGCCCCCCGAACCCGTCGTCATCTTGGCCAGGGCGGCCTTCGCCCTGGCCAGCATCTCGTGGACCTCGGTGTGGGCGACAGCGAATTTCAGGGTCGCGACGATCTCGTCGCCCCTCCTGTCCGCGAGCGAGTACGTATTGACGCCGATCACGCGGCAACGGGCATCCAGCAGCGGCCCGCCACTCGATCCCCCGGCGATCTCCGCCGTCGTCTGGACGACCGTGCGGTTCGGCTCGTCGCGCAGCCCGCTGACCAGCCCTTCCGACAACGTGTTCGTCTGCCCCAAGGGTGAGCCGATGGCAAAGGCCTTGGACCCCACAGCAGGCTTCTTGTCCTTCGGGAACAGGGCGAAGTACGGAAGGCCGGTGGCGTTGATCTTGATGACCGCCAGGTCCTTCTTCTGGTCGGACACCAGCACGACCGCCACTGGGTACGCCTTCCCCTCGCCGAGGAGGACCAGGCCCTTCCGTCCCGCCCGCATGACGTGGTGGTTCGTCACCACGAAGCCGTCGGAGGAAACCACGAAGCCCGAGCCCTGCGCCATGTGCGAGTAGTCGGGTCTCATGACCTCAATGCGCGCGACCGAGGGCGATGCCTTCGCATAGATCGTCTGCGCATCCAGGTCGACCGGTGACTCGATGGGCCCTGTCACGGGCGGCGGGGCGGGCGTGGGCGGCGTCGGCGCCGGGGGCGTCGGCGTGACGGGGCCGGGGGTGGGCGAAGGTCCGGGCGTCGGCGTCGGGCCGGGGGTAGGCGCCGGCGTCTTGGCGATCTCCGTCGGCCCCGGCGTCGGGGTCGGCGCCGGCGTCTGCGTGGAAGAGCTGCCCGACATCGCCATGTAGGCGATCGTTGCCGCCATGCCCACCACCACGACCCCCACGGCCACGATGCCGATGATCAGCGCCGGGTTGGTCCGCTGGACGGGCATCGGGGGGCGGGCGGGCTTGACCAGCTTCACGGGCGCCAGGTCCTCGGGGGGCGGCCAAGGCTCCGAGGCAACGACGTCCGCCACGGGGATGGCGGGCTCCGGCGAAGCCGAGGGCTCCACCGGAATGGCGGGCTCCGGCGCGGGCGCCGCGGGCGACGCCTTCGGAATCTTCGGCGCCCACTTCATCCGCTGATGGCAGTAGGTGCACTCGATCACGCAGGCCGCCGCCGGCTGATCGAACTCAAAGACCTGCTTGCACTTCGGACACCGTACCCGAAGGCTCATAGCGCCCCCTCCTGAAACCTGGGCTATCTCCCAACCGATGGCAGACTACACCTTCTCGGGCAAGAATGCAAGAATCAGCACCGGCCTCCCAGGGCGAACGCATCTAAAGTTCGAAACCGCGTTTTCGCAGGCGAGGGGGCGGGCACCCGCTTTCTCGGCCCCTCATCTCGCCCGACGTTATGGCCCTTTTCGGAGTCGAAAAGGCCACAGAAAATTATGATGCGTTAGCACGCCGCGGCCTGCCCCGCATGAACTGCGGAGAACAGCGAATGCCTCTGCTGTTCGCTGCTCAATCCGCAACCCGAAATCCGCAATCCGCAATTGAAACGCGCCCAGCAAGCTGGGCGGCTAAATGGCGATGGCCGTTCGCCGTTGCCGTTTTCGGGCCGCTATTCTTGAAATCGGTATGGCATGCCGGTTGCTGGTTCCCGATTCCCGGTTCCCGCCTTTGCCTCTATCCTTCGCCGCCGAAGAGCGCCTCGACAAATGTGTCGGGGTCGAACGGGGCCACGTCGTCGGCCTTCTCGCCGAGGCCGACGAACTTGACCGGGATGCCCAGTTCCTGCTTGATCGCCAGGACGATGCCGCCCTTGGCCGTACCGTCGAGCTTCGCCAGGAACACGCCCGTCACGTCGATGGCGGCGCGGAAGACCTTGGCCTGCGCGATGGCGTTCTGGCCGGTCGTGGCATCGAGCACCAGGAGCACCTCGTGCGGCGCGCCGGGGATCTGCTTGCCGAGGACCTTGCGGATCTTCCCCAGTTCGCGCATCAGGTGCTCCTGCGTGTGCAGGCGGCCGGCGGTGTCCACGAGGAGAATATCGATCTTGCGGGCGACGGCGGCCGCGGCGGCGTCAAACGCCACAGCGGCGGGGTCCGCCCCCATTCTGTGCCGCACGACGTCCACGCCGACCCGCTCGGCCCAGATCCCGAGCTGCTCGTCGGCGGCGGCGCGGAACGTGTCGCACGCCGCCAGGAGGACCGTCTTGCCCTCGCCGAGAAAGAGCTTGGCGAGGCGGGCCACGGCGGTGGTCTTGCCGCTCCCGTTCACGCCGGCGACGAGGATCACCGTCGGCCCGTCGGGGTTGGCGTTGAATCCCTTGGCCCCCTCGGCCAGGCTCTCCTTCAGGTCCTGCTTGATGATCCCCAGGATATCGTCGGCGGCCGTGATCTCGCGGTCGCGGTAACGGGCCTTGAGGTCCTCGATGATGCGGCGCGTGGCGGCCACGCCGACGTCGCCGAGGATCAGCGTCTCCTCGAGCTCCCGCAGGAACTCGGCGTCGATCCGGCGGCCGACGCGAAAGAGACCCCGCACCCCGTCGGCCAGTTTCGACCGGGTCTTCGCCAGGCCGTCGGTCAGCTTGCCAAGCCATTTGCCTAAGACCATGTGCACCATGCTCCCTGATGCCGGGTGGCATGGCCACGCGCCGTTGCGTGGCCATGCAGCTCTCGCAGGCAGCCGCATGCTTAGCCCCACCATCGTTTAGCCGCGGCCGGTACGGCCGCGATTGCTGGCGACCGTCGCCGTACCGGCGACGGCTAAACGATGCACAGCCAAACAACGGCGCGATGCCTTTCGACACTACCCCATTTTCCCGCCGTCCGGTTCCTGCGCCGCGCCTTGTTCGTGGATCGCCCTCGCCGCCTCCTCGCCCTTCACGTTCCGCAGGACGCGGTCGAGCACGCCGTTGACGAACGCGCCGGACTCGGCGGCGCTGAACCGCTTGGCCAGCTCGATGGCCTGGTCGATGGCGACGCGCGGGGGGATATCCGGGCACTCGCAGATTTCCCACGTCGCCAGGCGGAGGACGTTGCGGTCGAGCGGGGCCATGCGGTCGATCCGCCAATGCTCGGCCGCCTGCTCAATGAGGCGGTCGGCCTCGCGGCGCCACGCCCACACCCCTTCCGTCAGGCGGCGGGCGAAAAAGTAGACCTCCGGGTCGTCGGTGCTGGAACGGAGAAACTCCACCATCTCCGGGCCGAACTCGTCGCCCCGCAGATCCAACTGGTAAAGAGCCTGAAGCGCAATCTGACGGCCCTGCTCACGACGCTTCATCACGTACCCCAACACGCGCCCGGCAAGCTGGGCGGCTGAATGTCACTTCGCGGCCGGCTTGCGCTGCGGCTGGTAAACACCTTTCGCTCGCCGGCTTTCGGCCTTGGCGTTCAGGTGCGTATCCTCGCGGCACTCGAAGCCTGCGCGGGCGATGAGTTCCTTCATGTAATCGGTGAACAGGCACCGCGGCGAGTGGAAGTTATCCCGCGTGATGCACGACGAGAGCTGCACCACGATCCGGTCGCGGTCCATCCCCTCGTTCTTCTTGAGCATGCGGGCCAGGTGCGTCAGCTTCCGCTGGACAGCTTTGCCGCAGCATCCGCCGCAGGTCAGGTAAACGACGCGGTACGGCTTGTCCTTCGCATAAGCGGCAAAGCCGTCGGC
>JAPLML010000562.1 GCA_026387055.1 Planctomycetota bacterium
CGACCTTGGCTGTGATGCCGCCCGCTTCGCCGCCCCCATGCATCATCAGCGGGGCCGAGATGATCGCGATCGTCATGAACACGAAGCCCGTCAAGAGCGCGTGCCACGTCATCGGCCCCAGGAGGTCCAGCGGCGGAAGGCGATCGAAGAAAACGCCGAACCGGTGCAGCCGCAGGCTCCGCTGGGCCAGGAGATAAAGGATGCCGTAGATCCCCGCGAACGCCAGGGCCGTGTACGCCACCAGGGCCGGCAGAACGTGAAGGCGCGACCACGCGGCCGGCGCGGCCGCCTCGGTGGCCGCCGCCACGTGTCCCGCCAGGAGGATCGACGACGTATATTGAAACAGGAACGCCAGCAGCAGCACGAACACGCCCGTCCGCCGGTCGCGATGGACGAACTCCACCCACGCGTACACCGCCGCCGTCGCCAGCGCCAGGAGCGAGAGGATCTCCGGCGTGGCGGAGACCGGCGGGTGGCCGACTTGCACCGCCCGCAGCGCCAGCAGCGCCGCGTGGACCACGATGACGGCCAGGAGCCACGGGCTGCGGATGTGCGTCCGCGTCCGCAGGAAGAACGTGGCCCCGTAGTCGATCAGGAGGGCCAGGTAAAGCAGGGGCAGCACCCCGCTGCCGATTTCCAGTACGCAGGGCATGAGGACTCCCTTTACGCGGCATCAACGCGCCGGGTGGCATGCCCGCGCCGCCGTTAGCGTGGGCCTGTGGCGTCAGTCGTGTCCATTCGACGAATTATACCCGGCCGGTTTGGCGAAAGTAGGTGTTTATTGCACGCAGGCGTACGACCCCGGACCGGGGCCTTACGCAATCTTGTCAGGGCCGAGGTTGCCGCCGGCCGGCCTGACTGCTATGATGATGGCGCCGGCGTCGCACGAGCCGGCCGGATCGGAGTTCGATGGGCACTGTTCGCCGGGTCATCTTGTGGTTGGGCCTCGTGGTCATCGCGGCGCTCATCGTCCTTTCGATCTACGGGGCCGGGATCGGCGCCGAGAGCGCCAAGGAACTCTTCAACTCTCCCCCGCTGATCGCCTTCTGGTGCGTGCTGGCCCTGCTGCTGGCGGGGGGCTTCGTCGCGTTTCCACGTTTGGTCACGTTGCCGGCGTCGCTCCTGATGCACCTCGCGCCGCTCTTCATCCTGGCCGGGGCGATGTGGGGGTCGGACATGGGCCACGAGGTCCGCCGGTCCGTCGGGCAGGCCCTCATGCCGGCGGCCGCCAGGATGCTCGGTCCCGCCAAGGCCGGCCAGGTTCTGAACGGCTGGCTGGGGGCCGCCAAGGTCCCGACGGGTTACATCGCCCTTCATGAGGGCGAAGAGGACAACCGCATCCTCGACCGCCAGACGCAGCAGCCGATCGCCGAGCTGCCCTTCAAGGTCCGCCTCAACAAGTTCTCCATAGATTACTACCCTCTGCGCGACGAACGTTGGCGGCTGGCGGTCGGCCTCCCCGTCTTCGACGCCGAGGGCAACCTGGTCGACGAGCGGCAGGAGCCGATCACGTGGGTCCCGGAGCGCGAGATCCAGATCCCCGGCACGCCGGTCCACCTGCGGGTCCTCCAGTACCTGCCGCACGCCGCCCCCGTGTTCGAGAAGGGCACGGCCCCGTACGTCGAGATCACGACGGCGGACGGCAAGACGGTCACGCTCGCCGGCGAGGTCGGCAAGGAGGTCGAGCTCCGTGAGCCCCCGCTCAAGATCCGCGTGGAGAAGGTCTTCGCGAACCTCCGCGTGCAGGGCGCCGGCGCCGAGCGCCAGATCACCGACCAGCCCGGCGAAGGATCGAACCCCGCCGTCGCCGTCACGCTCACCCAGCCCGACGGCACGAGCCGCACGCGCTACCTCATGGCCCTCATGCCGATGCACGGCCAGGCCGGCGAGGGCGTGACGATGGGCCTCGTGCTGCCGCAGCCCACCAGCGCGCGGACGGACCCCAAGTCGACCGTGCCCGCGA
>JAPLML010000695.1 GCA_026387055.1 Planctomycetota bacterium
AGATCCGCGAACAGGGCCACGAGTACGGCACCACCACCGGCCGGCCGCGCCGGTGCGGGTGGCTCGACACGTTCGCGATCCGGTACGCGGGCCGCCTGAACGCCATCGACGGCATCGTCATCACGCTGCTGGACGTGCTCGGCGGCCTGCCGGAACTCAAGATCTGCACAGGGTACACGCTGGACGGGAAGCCGCTGGAGGATTTCCCCGACGACCCGGCCGCGCTCCAGCGCGCCAAGCCCGTGCTCGAATCGCTGGAGCCGTGGTCGGAGAACATCTCCGGCGCGCGGCAACTGAAGGCCCTCCCGCGCGCGGCCCGCGCGTACGTCAAGCGGGTCGAGGAAACGGTCGGCGCGCCGGTCCGGATCATCAGTATCGGGCCGGACCGGGAACAGACGATTCTGCGGCGGTAAGCTCGTAGGCCCGCGCGGCATCCGCCGACGTGCCACGGGTTGCTTGTCAACCCGTGATCGTCGTAATCCTCTTTCCGAACTGCTTTACACAATATGGATGAAAGGCCATAATAACCCCGGGTTGACGAGCAACCCGTGGCACGTGATAGAGGCCACGCTGAAGTTCGAGGACCATGGCCAACGCGCTCTACATCCCGGAGCTCCTCGCCGACGTGCCGCGCGATGCGTGGCCGCGGCACGTGGCGATCATCATGGACGGCAACGGCCGCTGGGCCGGGGCCCGCGGCCTGCCGCGTATCGAGGGCCATCGCCGCGGCGCCGACGCCGTGCGGCACGTGACCGAGGAATGCTCGCGCCTCGGCCTGGCGCAACTCACGCTGTTTGCCTTTTCGAGCGAGAACTGGCGCCGCCCGCCCGACGAGATCGCCTTCCTGATGGACCTCTACCGCCGCTACCTCGTCAAGGAGCGGCCGACGATCATGAAGAACAGCCTCCGCTTCCGCACCCTCGGGCGGCGCGATGGCATCCCCGCCGGCGCGCTCGCCGAGGTCGACCGGACGATCGCCGCCTCGGCCGCCAACACGGGCATGACGCTCTGCCTGGCCGTGAACTACGGGAGCCGCCGCGAGATCGCCGACGCGGCCCGGCGCCTGGCCGAGCGCGCGCGGGACGGGCGGCTCGATCCGGCGGCGATTACCGAGGAAACGCTCGCCTCCGCCCTCGACACCGCCGGGATGCCGGACCCGGACCTCCTGATCCGGACGGCGGGCGAGATGCGGCTGTCGAACTTCCTGCTGTGGCAGATGTCGTATGCCGAGATCTGGGTAACCGAGACCCTCTGGCCGGACATCACCGAGCAACATCTGCACGAGGCCATCCGCGACTTCGCGCGGCGCGAGCGGAGGTTCGGCGGACTGGGGGCCCCGACGAACAAGTAGGTGCGTGCTCCGCACGCGCCGGTCGTTGGCCTGGAGGGTGGCACGGCCACCCGCTGTTGGGTGGCCGTGCGTGTCGGACGAGGCACGGCCACGCAACGGCGCGTGGCCGTGCCACCCGAGCGGAACACGGGTCGGCGCGACGGGTGGGGAGACCCGCCGCGCAGAATAGAAACGGCGGTGGGTGCGGAACACCCGCCCCACGTGACCACGGCGATTCGACAACACGGCGAGACCCAACAGACATGCACCACGCACTAACGCGAATCACCATCGGGGCGGGACTGATCGCCGGCACGGCGGCCATCCTCCTGGGCGACGTCGCCGTGGCCCACTGGGCCGAGCGTAACATCGCTCCCGGGTTCTGGATCCTCCTGGTGGCGTCGCTGCTGGCGGGCTGCTGGGAATTTCTGCGGATGTTGCGGCAGGCGGGGCACCCCGTCCGGCCGGTCATCGCGATGGTCTTCGTTGTGCTCCTGCTGGCAAGCGCGGCCCTCGAAATCTACCGTGTGGCGGACATCCTGCCCTGGCTCCACATGCGCGGGCTGGAGCTCTACCTCCTCCTGATCGTCGCCCTGATCTTCACGACGTTCCTGGCCGAGATCATCCGCGTCGAGCGGACGGACGGCACCATGCTCCGCGCCCTGACGGGCGTCTGCTGGACCACCCTGGTCGTCCTCACGGTGGGCCTCCTGGGCGTGTTCCTGGCGAAGGTGCGGTTTCTCTCGGCCGACCCGGCGGAGGGCCTCCTGGACCTGGCGCTCGTGCTCGGCGTCGTCAAGGGGAGCGACATCGGGGCCTACGTGATCGGCTCGACGCTCGGCCGGCACCCGCTCGTGCCGAAGCTCAGCCCGAAGAAGACGGTGGAGGGCCTCGTCGGGGCGCTGGCGGCGGGCATCGGGATGGCCCTGGCGATCGGCGTCGGGTGGGGGCGATTCGACGGGGTCCCGATGCTCGTCTTTGGCACCGCCGTCAGCACGTGCAGCATCCTGGGGGACCTGGCCGAGAGCCTCATCAAGCGGGCCTGCGGCGTGAAGGACAGCGGGCGGATTCCCGGTTTCGGCGGCGCGCTCGACGTCCTGGACTCCATGCTCGCGGCGGCGCCGGTGGCCTACTTCCTGCTTGTGGTATTGACCCCGCCGGTTCGATCGTGATAATAGGCGCTCGGCGAAAAGGCCGTCGGCAAGTCTGCCGTGCGAGGGAGCGTGCGAAGCGCTTCCGCCGGGAACCGGATGGAACGAACCTTCAAACTGAGAAACGACGAACACCGGCGCTTGGTGTTCGGGCCTCGTGACAAATACCTGCGGCTGATCCGCGATACCTTCGGCGTGCGCCTGGCGGCGCGCGAAAGCGAGATCCACGTCCTCGGCGCCGCCGAGGCCGTCCGCAACACCCAGACCGTCATCGAGGAACTCGTGCGGATGGCCGACGACGGCCTCGTCATCTCCGACCGCGAAGTCCAGCAGATCGTCGACACGGTGGCGCGCAGCGGCCAGGGACCGTCGATCCAGACCATCGAGGTCTACACCACGGGGCGCCCCGTCCGTCCTCAGACGCCCGGGCAGGCCGCCTACTGCCAGGCCATCGAGCGCAACGACCTCGTCTTCTGCATCGGACCGGCGGGCACGGGCAAGACGTTCCTGGCCGTCGCCATGGCGGTCCAGGCCCTCAAGAAGGACGAGATCAAGCGGATCGTTCTGGTGCGGCCGGCGGTGGAGGCGGGCGAGCGGCTGGGCTTTCTGCCCGGCGACCTCCAGGCGAAGGTCAACCCGTACCTGCGGCCCCTGCTGGACGCGCTGCACGACATGATGGGGTTCCAGCAGGTGCGGGGTTACACGGAGACCGATGTCATCGAGATCATCCCGCTGGCCTACATGCGCGGGCGGACGCTCAACGGCGCCTACATCATCCTCGACGAGGCCCAGAACACGACGACCGTGCAGATGAAGATGTTCCTGACGCGCATGGGCATGCGGTCGAAGATGGTGGTCACAGGCGACATCACGCAGGTGGACCTCGAGGCCGGCACCCAGAGCGGCCTCGTCGACGCCTGGGAGAAACTGGCGGGCATCGACGGCATCGAGTTCCACGTGATGACCCGGCGCGACATCGTGCGGCACCGGCTCGTCCAGGAAATCGTCGATGCCTACGAGCACGGCGAGCGGGGCGCCGAGGACCGCCGTCCGCGGCCCAAGCCGAAACCCGACCTCCACAAGTAAGGGGGCCCTATGGCCTTCTGGAATCGCAAGCGGCTCCGGCCGAGATACGTCGAACGGGTCACCTTGGAGCGCCCGCAGCCCTGGACCTCCTATCTGCGGTCCCGGCGCGGGATCTGGCAGCTCGTGGTCCTCGCCAGCCTGGCCGCGGCGCTGCTGGTGATCGTCCAGGCGCCGCATCCGCCCCTGCCCTACCAGAAGGGCGTGCCGGTGACGCACCCGATCCTGGCGCGCGTGGACTTCGAGTACGTCGACCGCGATGTCACCCGCGAGGTCCGCGAGTTGCGGGCCCTCTTCCAGGTCCCGGGCAAGTACGACGTCGATGCGAAGCAGGTGGTTGCCTTGCGCGAGAAGTTGACCCGGTTGATCGATGAAGCAGCCAAGGCCCCGACGCTCCAGCAGATTCCCGAGACCTCGCGCACCGCCTGGGGGATCACCCCCGAGACGTTCGACCTTCTGAAGAAGGCCATCGGCGACCAGGCGAGCAACCTGGCGAGCGTCCAGGACGCCGTCACCAAGGCCACAGCGGCGCTGGCCGACCCGCAGAACCTTCCCATCGTCAGCGAGGAGGACTACCGGCGGGCCGCGCTGCGGATCAGCCAGATCCAGGACCTTCGCGGGAAGCTTCCGGCCGGCCTTCCGCCGGGCACCGTGCCGGTCCTCGAAGAGCCCACGGCCACGATCACGGCCCTCGCGGCCGCCGGCACCGTGGCCATTCCCCTGCGGAGCGTCATCACGCAAACCCAGACCGACAGCATCCAGGCCCGGATTGAACACCTCACCGAGCCCGCCCTGAGGCCGATCTTCGGAGAGAAAGGCGCGGCGGCGCTGGCCGGTGCCTTGGCCCAGCAGATCGGCCCAACGCTCGTTTACAGCCAGGTCGAGACCGAGAACGCCCGGGCCGACGTCCGCAAGACCGTCGAACCCGTCCCGATCCTGCGCAAGGCCAGTACCACGCTCGTCGAGGCCGGCAATGAGATCACCGACGCGGACCTCACGCTCCTCGAGCAGGAACAGGAGGCGCGGCTGGCGAAGCTCGGCTGGTTCCGGACGCTCTTGGCGTGGATCGGCGCCGCGGTCGTCCTGGTGGTCCTGCTGGCGCTCCTGGCGGCGTACACCGGCCGGTTCCAGCCGCGGGTCGCCCGGTCCTTCCCGCGGACGCTGATGCTGGCCGTCCTGTGCCTGCTCGTGGTGGGCGCGTCGAAGGCGGTCGCCCAGGCGAAGGGCCCCATGGAGCTTTATGCGCTGCTGGTGGTGGTGGCGGGCATGATCGTGGCGGTCACCTACACCGAGCTCTTTGCGATGGCCCTCGGGGCGGCGATCGTCGTGCTGGTGGCCATCGCCACGCGGGCCGACCTGAACTGGGCGGTGACGGCGGCCGTGGGCAGCACGGTGGCTATCCTGGCACTTGGAGAAATCAACAATCGTTCAAAGCTGGTCAAGGTCGGCGCCCTGGCCGGGCTGGCCTTCCTCCTGACGCAAAGCGCGCTGGCCTTCTGGCATCTCGACTACGGCGGCACGGAGCTCCAGCAGATCCTGAAGACCGTCCTCCTGCCCTCCTTCCTGTACTTCGGCGTCGGCCTGGCGGCGGGCATCCTGATGCTCGCCATCCTGCCGTTCATCGAGCGCCTCTTCGGCATCGTCACGAACATCAGCCTGCTGGAGCTGTGCAACGTGAACCAGCCCGCCCTGAAGCGGCTGGCCCTGGAGGCGCCCGGCACGTACACGCACAGCCTGCTCATTGGGACGCTGGCCGAGGCGGCCGCCGAGGCCATCGGCGCCAACGGCCTCCTCGCGCGCGTCGGCGGCTACTTCCACGACATCGGCAAGGCCACCAAGCCCCAGTACTTCATCGAGAACATGGAGGAAGGTCCCGGACCGCACGCCAGCCTGACGCCCGACAAGAGCCGCGACATCATCATGGCCCACGTCAAGGACGGCATGGACATCGCCGACCACCTGGCGCTGCCGCACGTCATCAAGCAGTTCATCGCGGAGCATCACGGCAACATGATGATGGAGTTCTTTTACCGCGAGGCCGCGCGGCGCGCGCAAGGCCTCGCCGGCCCGCCCCCGTCTGAGGCCGAGTACCGCTACGCCGGGCCGAAACCGCACAGCCTCGAGACCGCCATCGTCATGCTGGCCGACGCCGCCGAGGGCGCCACGCGCAGCCTCAGCGAGCACAGCGCGGAGAAGCTCCAGGCCACGGTGCACGAGATGGTCATGAAGCGGCTCCTCGACGGCCAACTGGACCGCAGCGGCCTGACGCTGAACGACCTTCACAAGATCGAGGGGACCTTGACGAAGACCCTCCTCTCTGTTTATCATGGGCGTGTTTCCTACCCGCCCCAGACCGATGCAGGCGGGACGGCGGGAGGCGGGGCAGCAGAAGGTGAGCCGGGCGCCGGCGGGGACCCCTCCTCGAACGCAGGCAGCGCTCGTACGGGCGGGCCCCAGACGCCGGCGGCCGGACCGGGATGAGACAGCGCCGGCGCGCGGGGCGCCGTCCGCAGGGGGTCGGTCGCCTGAGGTCTTGAGTCCAGGTGCACGGACGAAGCACGGAGCAGCCATGGCCAAGATCGAGATCACGGATCTGCAGGATCATGTACGATTGGACAAGAAAACTATCCTGCAAATGGTGCGGCGCGTGATGAAGGCGGAAGGGCGGTCGGCGAAGAGCCTCAGCATCGTCCTGACCGACAACCGCCACATTCGCGACCTGAACCGCGAATACCTGAACCGCGACGGGCTGACCGACGTCATCAGCTTCCCGCTGGAGGACCTGGACTGGCCCGCCGGGATCCACACGGCCACGAACGGCGGCCTCAACGGCGAGATCATCGCGTCGGCCGAACTGGCCTTTCAACAGGCCGAGGCGACGCACGGCGACGCCCAGGCCGAACTCCTCCTGTACGTCGTCCACGGCCTCCTGCACCTGATGGGCTATGACGACCGCACCCCGCAGGGCGCCAAGCGGATGCACGGGCGCGAGGATGCGCTGCTGGAGGAGTTCGGGTTCGCCGGCGTCTACGCCGGTCGTTCGACGGTTCAGTAGGAGAATCCGTTTGCCGTTCTATGTGTGGTTCGCCTTCGGTATCGCCGCGGCCGGCGCCACCCTCTTCTTTGCCTTAGCGCATAGCGCGCTGCGCCTGTTCTCGCGCGCCCGCCTTGAAGACCTCCTCCGCCGGCGCCAGCGCCTGGAGGACCTCGCCCGGCTCTACCGCCACCACGAGGACCTGATCCAGATGGCCCGGGCGCTCCACATCGTCAGTCTGGTCGCGCTCGCGCTGCTGGCGATGCTGTGGGCGACCGACCGGTTCGGATCCGCCGTGCTCGGATGGACCGTCGGAACGGCGCTCGCGGCGCTGGTGGGCGTGGCGGTCGGGGGCGTCATCCCGATGGCGTGGGCCAAGTACGCCGCCGAGAGCGTCCTGATGGTCACGCTCCCGGCGTGCCAGGCGTGCCGGGTGGCGTTCTCGCCGATCCAGCGGGTCCTGCGCCTTCTCGACAGGTTGGTCGGGCGCATGGCGGGGGCGCAGGTCGAGGGCCACGCCGCCTCGCACATCGAGGAGGAAATCCGCAGCGTCCTCGGCGAGGGAGAGCGCGAAGGCGTCCTCGAGGAAGACCAGAAGGACATGATCGAGAGCGTTCTGCGGTTCCGCAAGGCCGACGCCAGCCAGATCATGACCCCGCGCACCGACATCGTGCACATCGACGTCGGGGCGAGCGCCGAGGAGGCCCGGGCCCTCGTCGCCCAATCGCACCACAGCCGCATCCCCGTCACGCGGGGCAACATCGACACCGTGGTGGGCGTCCTCTATGCCAAGGACCTCCTGGACCGCGCGTGCGGCGTCGGCGCGGAGGAGCACCTCCAGGTCAAAGACGTGATGCGCCCCCCGCTGTTCGTCCCCGAGACGAAGAAGCTGCACGAGCTCCTGCGTGAGTTCCAGGGCGACCAGGTCCACATGGCGATCGTGCTCGACGAGTACGGGGGCACGTCGGGCCTCGTGACCATCGAGGATGTCGTGGAGGAGATCGTCGGCGAGATCGTCGACGAATACGAGCAGGCGCCGCCGCGGGCCGTCCGCCGTCTCGGCGAGCGGTCCTACGAGGTCGAGGCCCGCGTCCGCATCGGCGACCTGAACGGCGAGCTCGGCCTGGCGCTGCCGGAGGGCGCAGACTACGAAACCCTCGGCGGCTTCGTCCTCGCCCGGCTCGGCTACATCCCGAAGGCCGGCGAGGCGCTCGCGCACGACAACCTGAAGATCACCGTGGTGGAGGCCGACGAGCGGCGCATTGCGCGGGTGCGCCTTGATCTGACGGCCTCTGAGCAGAAAACGTCCAATGACTAATACTACAACGCCACTTAACCTCGTGCGCGGTGGGTCTCCTGACCCGTACGTGTTTGGCGTGGGTGGCACGGTCACGCGCCGTTGCGTGACCGTGCTTGCTTCCCCATGTGACCGTGCACGGCCACGCAACAGCGCGTGGCCGTGCCACCCGGCAATCTCGTATCACGCTAAACACGTACCCTGACCCACCGCGCAGAAAGTGCTCCGCCGCGGTCAGAAAACGCACGACCGCGGCGGGTCGGGAGACCCGCCGCGCGAAGTGGCGTTGTAGTACTAATCAGTTGCTGGGGTCGCCATGGCCGTCTACAAGTCGCAGGTTCTGATCCTCAAGTGCCAGGACTGGAGCGAGACCAGCCAGGTCGTCCACCTCCTGGCGCGCGAGGCCGGCCGCCTGCGGAGCCTGGCCAAGGGCTCGCGCCGCGGGCTGAACCCGTTCAGCGGGCCGCTCGACCGCTGGGTCCTCGGCGAGGCCGTCTTCAGCGTCGCCGACCCCGACCGCCTGGCCACCCTGATGGAGCTCTACGAGACCGAGCGGTTCGAGGGTCTCCGCCGCCACCTGCCGGCGTTCTACGGGGCCTCGTACGCCACCGAGTTGGTGATGGCCCTCGTGCCGGACCTCGATCCCCAGCCGGCGGCGTTCGACCTCGTGGTCCGAACGTTCCGCCTGCTGGCCCAGGTCGAGCCCGAGGCCTGCCGGGCGGTCACGTTCGCCTTCGCGTGGCGGCTCCTCGCCCTTCTGGGCTACATGGCGGAAGGCGGCCGATGCGTCGAGTGCCAGGCGCCTGTCGCGGCGGACCAGCCGGCCAACTACAGCGCCGGCCTGGGCGGGCCCCTGTGCGCCAACTGCCGGCCGGAGGGCCGAACGCATCACCTGACCGCCAAGACGGCCCAGGCCATGGCCTTCCTGGCCTCGGCCGAGTGGGATGAGGTCCCCCGGGTCCGCCTCAGCCAGACGACGGCCAACCAGATGCGGTCCGTCCTCGCCGCCCGCGTGGCGGAACTGGCCGGGAAGGAACTTTCGGCCTCCCGGTACGTTTGACTATACGTGGCCGGTTCTGGCAGTATAATGGACCGGCGTGCGTATAGCGCCAAAAGGAAGGCGGGCCGACGGCCCGCCCCGCGAAAGGGCGATGCGAGTGCGGCGCCTGCTGACATCCTTGATGATCCTCGGCGTGGTGGCGGGCCTCTCGGCGCCGGCCTGGGCCAAGTGGGTTTGGCGCGACGGCCGCTGGATCTACATCGACACGACCGAGCCGGCGATTCCGGCGCCGAAGGAGGAGCCGAAGCCGCCGAAGGCCGAGGCGCCGCCGCGCACCCCCGTGGCGCCAACGCCAGCGCCCGAGGAGCCGGCCGAAAAGCCTGCCCCCAAGGCCCAGGCGCCCGCGCCCAAGCCGGAGACCCCGGCGCCGGACGCGGAGATGCCCGCGGCGACTAAGCCTGAAGGCGCTTCCTCGGCGTTTCCGGGCGATACGGTTCGTCCGGGGCAAACCGGCAAAGGCGCCGAGGCGCTCCCGTGGTGGAAGCGCCGCTGGGCGTGGGGCTCAAGCCAAGACACGTCGCTCCTCGAACAAGGCAAGGCGGACCTGGCGGCGGGGAACCACCATTCGGCGGCATGGACGCTGAAGAAGCTGATCAAGGACGCCCCGACGTCGCCCCTTCGCGAAGAGGCGATGTGGCTTCGGGCCGCCGCCTTGATCGCGCTGAAGGAGTATTACCAGGCGTTCGAGCAACTCGAGGAGCTGATCACGCAATACGCCGGCAGCCCGCATTACCACGACGCGCTTCAGAAGGAAATCCAGATCGCCGAGCTCTTCCTCGCCGGGGAGCATCGAAAGGTGTGGGGCATGCCGCTCTTGATCGGGGCCGAGAGCGAGGGCCTTGAGATCCTGCGCAAAGTCTACGAGCACCAGCCGGCGGGCGACCTGGCGGCGGGCATCGTCCTCAAGATTGCCGACCATCACTGGGCCAAGGGCAACTGGCTCGAGGCCGAGGATTACTACGACAAGTATTGCCGCGAGTATCCCAACGGCGACGCCGTCCTTCAGGCCGAGCTGAAACGCGCGAAGTGCGCTATCGAAAGGTGCCGCGGCGCGCGGTATGATACAACGGTCCTGCAACTGGCACATGACCGGCTGCGGCAGTTCCAGGCGAAGTTCCCGGACGTGGCCGAGAAGGAGGGCGCGGCGGCCCTGCTGGAGCAGGTGCGGAACCGGCAGGCCCAGGCGTTCTACGAGATTGCCGCCCGCTATCACCGGGCCGGCCAGGTCCTGGCGGCGGCCTTCTACGCCGAGCGCCTCCAGGAGCGGTTCCCGGAGTCGCCCTGGAACGCGTTGGCGGCGAAGTTCCTGGCCGAGACCCCGGTCCAACAGGAGCCAAGCAAGTGAGCACGGCGCGGATCGTTCTGGCCCTCGTGACCTCGGCGGCCCTCCTGGCCGCGGGGTGCGGTTACACCATGCAGCCGCTGCACCGGACCGACGTGCAGACGGTGGCGGTGCCGATCTTTGCCTCCAAGGAGTTCCGCCGCAACCTCGAGTTCGGACTCACCCAGGAACTCGTCAAGATGATCGAGCTCAAGACGCCCTACAAGGTCGTCCAGGACCCCAAGCGGGCCGACTCGGAGCTGCGCGGCGAGGTGACGTACCTGAGCGCCCCCGTGCTGACCGAGAATGTGCGCACTGATCGGCCGCAGGACGTTCAGGTGACGGTCTACTGCTGGTTCGAGTGGAAGGACACCCGGACCGGCGAGATCCTGGCGAAGCGCCAGAAAATCGCCGGGACGGGCAACTACGCGGTGGCCATCGGCGAAACCCTCGACTCGGCCACCCACG
>JAPLML010000353.1 GCA_026387055.1 Planctomycetota bacterium
AACGGCTGGCCCATCGCAAGCTCGTAGCGAACGCCGAGCGCCTTGCCGTCGGCGGCCTTGAAGGAGGCGTCAAGAGCCACGGCTTCCGGAGAGTTCTTGATGACGGCCACGGATTCCAGGCGCGGCGCCGCATCGCCCGCCGCCGGCGCGAGGACCGCCCGCGCGACCGGCTCTGTCGCGCCCAAGGCGTACACCTCCGCCCCCGGTCCGCCGTGGCGAAGTACAATCGCCAGGCGGTCATTCCTGAGCACCGCGTCGCCCTTGAACGTGCGGGCGGCCTGGTTCTCAGGCACCTGCGCCCACCCGGCCTTCTTCGCAACCGCCTCGCCCGAAAGCGCGGCGGACGAGGCGGCGCCGGTGTCGAAGAGGGCCGCGCCGGCCGCCTGCACCTCCTCCTTCGCCACCTTGTCGTACGGCACGTACTCGCCCTCGTACAGGCGGGCCAGGCGGATGCGGTACTCCGCCTTGGGCTGCACGCAACTGATGTAAGCGAACCATCCCTGCGGGAACGGCTTCTCGACCTTGAACGTAACATGCACCTCTGTCCACGTCTCCTTCTTGAGCGTGACCTTGTCGCTCAGGGCGGCGCGGTCGTACGGGTTGGCGCGCCGCTCGATCTCCAGGCGGACCGGGACGGGATCGGCGGCGCTCTTCGCCACGACGGCAAAGGTGTACGTCTTGCCCGGCGCGCCGGCGTCCATCGACTGGCCGAACTGCGTGCCCCAATCCTCCACGGCGTCGATGGTCACGTGGCCGCTCGCGGTCTCCTCGCCCGGCGCCTTGTCGACCGTGAAGGTCGCGGCCGTCTTGCCCGCCTTGTCCAGGCGCCACTCGGCCTGGCCCTGCTCGAAGCCTGGATTCATGAACATATTATCAGGCAGCTTGGCCTCGGCCCGGACGCCAAGGAAGAGACAGGCCGCGACGAGACCCGCCGCCAGGACCCTCACACGCAGCACTTTCGGAACCATGCCGGCCCATCCTTTCGGTGCGAACGATGCTCTTTCAGTAAACGTAGGCCGGGGCAGCGCCCCGGCACGTGTTTAGCCTGGGTGGCACGGTCACGCGCTGTTGCGTGACCGTGCTTGCCCCCCCGCGTGACCATGCACGGCCACGCAACAGCGCGTGGCCGTGCCACCCGGCAATCGCGTGACCATGCACGGCCACGCAACAGCGAGTGGCCGTGCCACCCGGCAATCGCGTGACCATGCACGGCCACGCAACAGCGAGTGGCCGTGCGACCCGGCAATCTGGTATGACGCTAAACACGTACGCGCCCCGGCAGTGCCTGCCTCACCCGTCAGGAAGCCGGGGCGTTGCCCCGGCCTACATGGAGAATGGGATAGATCTGTTCGAAGACCTTTCTGGCGATCGCGTCGCAGCGCGGGTCGTCGGCCGCCACCATGCCGCACTCCTCTTTCAGCCACCGCGTGGTCATCCGACACTTCGCGAGCGCCCGGTCCTGAGCGGCGCCGATGGCGCGGACTTCCGCGGCCAACCGCTCGAACTCCGGCGTCAGTTCCCCCTTGCCAACGGCCGCCAGGAGCGGTCCGGCCAGTCGCGCCGCACGCTCCGACGCAGCGGACGGCCCGAGGCCGGCCTTGGCGGCCCGCTGGATCGTATCGAGCGTGGGCCCCATCATCTGTGCCGCCGGCGCCTCGGCGGGCGCCGCCTTGGCGAGGATGGCCTGAGCGTCGGCGGCTAGGTCGGCGTAGCGCTTGATCCGCGCGTCGGCGCGGGCGACCAGTTCGCCCATGGCCTTCAGCCGCTCCTTGACCTCGTCGGCATCCGGCGCCTTCTTGCGTCTGAGGCCCTTCTCGATCCAGCCCATCACGCCATCGGGCGTCGGGTTGTCCTGAGACGCCAGGCCCTCGGTCTCCAGGACATACTGGCACGGACCGACGCCGAGCGTGTTCCGCATGATATCGACGGGCGTGAAGGCCGTCAGCGGCGTCGCCTGGGTGCGGTCAAGGGCATAGATGAGAATCGGGCCGGCGGAGACCTTGCCGCCGGACGCAGGCGGCATCTGGACGGTGGCCCGGCCCGCCTGGATCCGCACCGGCCCGTCTGTCGCCGCCTCCGAGAAGTCCCACGACTGGGCCTCGCCGCGCGGCCCGACGAGATCGGCCCGCCACTTCGCGGCCAGCGGCGGCCGCCAGTCGAGCTCGACCGCCTTGCCCGCGTCTTCGGCGCGCAGGGGCCGCTCGTGCCACAGGCCCTCGCCTTCCAGGAAGGCCAGCCAGAGCTTCTTGTCCTTCAACACTCCGATATCGCAGGCGAGAGTCTTGAACTCACCCTGCTGTTTGCCGGCCAGGGCCATCACCTTCTGGCCGGCCGGCTGCCAGACGGCTGTGAGCACCGTGTTCCCGCCGCCCAACAGCGCGACGAGCATGTTCTCGACGGGCAGGCCCACAAGATCCCGGGGAAAACTCTCGGCACTGAAGACCATGTCGTCCCCGAAGAAGCCGGGGACGACCAGGTGGCGCATCGTCAGGCTGGAGATCCCGATCCTTGACGTGCCATCGCCGGGACGCACCTCCAGCACGGGCTGCCCCGCCGTGAGGCGGTACTGAACGGTGCAAACGGCCTTGTCTGCGTCCGTGTAGCCGGCGGTGGCCATGACCGCGCCGGGGTTGTTCTCCAGGAGCCGCACCGACGTGAGGCGGCCAACCGAGGCCGCCTTCTCTTGAGCGGGCGCAACCGCCAGACACAACCGGAGACCGGCCGCCGTGCGGCAGAAGACCATGGGCATTTCCCCACGCGCATACAGGACCAGCATCAGCTTGTCGTTGACGAGGACGGCGTCGCCCTGGAACACGTGGTCGAGCTTGTCTTCCGGAATCCCCTTCCAGCCGCGCTTGGCCTCCAGTTCCGCCACGGTGGCGACCGCCTGGTAAGAGGTGACGGTGTCGTAGATGCGGGCGAAAGGCAGGCCCGCGTCGCGCTCAGGCTTTTCGGCCGCAGAGGCGCTGGCGGCGAGAGCCGGCGAGGCGACGAGCATCATCAGGATGAAGACAGCGGTGCGTGTCATGGCGTCTCCCGCCGCTTCCGCGGCGGGCTCGGGACCGGCTTGGCGTTCATTGCGCATTTCAGCATGCGCCCAGGTCGCCGCGGCAACTCTTCGACAAGCTGGGCGGCTAAATGTGGACTTCGCCTGGCGACGCGCTATCTCCAGTGCGGATACATATCCGACCCGTCCTCGGTCAGCTTCCGCGGCGTGCCGCCCTGGGCCGGGATGACGTAGAGTTCCCACGGTCCGCGCTCGGTGGCGCCCTGGCAGAAGACGATGGATTTGCCGTCGGGGCTGAACCGGCCGAACCGCTGGACGCCGCCGAAGGGGGTGATCGTCCGGTTCCGCTTGCCGTCGGCGCCGATGGTGCAGACGTGCGTCTCGGTCTCGTAGACGAGGGTCTTCGAGTCAGGCGACCAGTGCGGCTCGCAGGCCCCCTGTTCGCCGTAGAGCTTCACCGGCTCGCCGCCGTCCGCCGGAATGGTGAAGATCGCGTTGCCCGCGTCCCACCGGCAGGCGAAGGCGATGGCCTTCCCGTCGGGGCTCCACGACGGGGCGGAACAGTGCGGCCAGTCCTTCGGCGAGAGGGTTTTCTCCTGGCCGGTCGCGAGGTCGCGCACCAGGATCTTTTCGCCGCGCCTGAGAACGATCCGCTTGCCGTCGGGTGACCACTCGGCCTGGTCGCCGTCC
>JAPLML010000711.1 GCA_026387055.1 Planctomycetota bacterium
GGCGTCGTGCGATTCGAGGGCCCGTCCCTCCTCTACCCGATCAACCGCGTGCGGGGCACGCCGCTCGATGCGTTTACGGTTGTTGATATCATGCGGGCGACGCTCGGCGTCGGGCCGTGCGAGTACATCCTCGACCTCGAAGGCCAGAAGCACGTCAACAAGGGCCGCGCGACCTGCAGCGCCCGAGACGCCCTGCGCGGCATCTACGGCGCCAAGCAGCAGCGGGAGAAACGGGCCGAGGTCGAGAAGGTCCTCCAGGAGGTCATGGTTTTCGTCCGGTTCATCCGCTCGCGGATCGAAGGCTACGCGGCCTTCAGCCGCGACCTGCTGGCGTACCTCGAGCGCGAGAAGAAGGCCCGCCCCGGGCAGGCGGCCTTCATCGACGAGATGGCGACGATGGCGCGGTCGATGGACGGCTACGTCGAGAAGCGCAAGGCCCACATCAAGACGCCCGACGAAGCCCAGGCGATGGTCGACACGTTCCGCGCCACGCTCCTCGATGCCGAGGGCGACGACGCCATGGCGAGGGTCAAGACGTTCACCGAGGCCATGGTGGACATCGGCGGGAACCAGGACGAGCTGGCCGGCGAGTGCCGCATGGTCGTCAAGAACCTGCGCCAGCGGGCGGGGCTGGCCATGGCGACCGACCCGCGCGTGGCGGAAACCGCGAAGGAGATCCGCAAACGCACGCAGGAAGTCCTCCGCCAGCCCGCCGGCCATGAGGGAGCGAGACATTGAGGCCAGACGATAGAGCGGTCGCCGCGGCGACCGCGGCGGGTCTCTCGCCGCGGCGGGTCAGCAGGCCGCACGTCGGCAGCGTGGGTGGCACGGTCACGCGCTGTTGGGTGACCGTGCTTGCTCCCGCGTGTGAATATGCACGGCCACGCAACGGCGCGTGGCCGTGCCACCCGGCGCTAGGGTTTTACGCGAGACACGTACGGAGACCCGCCGCGCTGACGGTCGTTGTCGCGTCGGCCCTGCTCCTGGCCGGCTGCGGCGGGAGCGATCAGCCCGGGCCGGCGAGTGCGCCGGCCACGCTCACCCCGCAGACGCGCGTCGAGATGGTCCTCATCCCCGCGGGCGAATTCGTCATGGGCGATGACCGCGCCGACGCCGACGAGAAACCCGCCCGCAAGGTCCGCCTGAGCGCGTTCTACATGGACGCCGGCGAGGTGACGCAGCAGTCCTTCCAGGCCCTCATGGGCCGCAACCCGTCGAAGTTCCCCGGCCCGGAGCGTCCTGTCGAGCGCGTGAGCTGGCTCGGCACGGTCCAGTACTGCAACATGCGTTCGCTGCGCGAAGGGCTCAAGCCCTGTTACGATCCGAAGACGCTCCAGTGCGACTTCGGCGCCGACGGCTACCGCCTGCCCACCGAGGCCGAGTGGGAGTACGCCTGCCGCGCGGGCACGGCCACGCGCTACTCCTTCGGCCGCGACGCGGCCCAGCTTGGGCAGTTCGCCTGGTTCAAGGGGAATGCCGACAAGGCCACCCACCCGGTCCGCCGGAAGCGGCCGAACCCGTGGGGCCTGTACGACATGCACGGGAACCTGGCCGAGTGGTGCGGCGATTTCTACGCCGAGACGTACAACGGCTTGGGCGCGGCCGATCCGCGCGGCCCGGCCACGGGGACGGAGCGCGTTCTTCGCGGCGGCAGTTGGGCCTCGAGCCCCGAGGCCTGCCGCTCCTCGGCCCGTGCGGCCGAGGCGCCCGGCTTCGCCGACGTCTGTTTCGGATATGAGATGTACGGATTCCGATGCGTACGTACCGGTCCCGGCAAGTGAGCCGCCGCCGGGTGCGGAGAAAGGTCGCGCACGGCAGGTGGTCACCTGCCACGGGTGTTACGACGGCCTGCACCGCCGCATCGCCAGGATCGTGAAGGATGGTGACAACTGGGACCGGACCGATTATCATTACAGCGAGTCGTGGCCGGTCCTGGAGGAGCGGTTCGCGGACGACGTTTCGACACAGAACAAGGGCACGCCCGCCACGGCTGTGTCGGTGCAGTGGCTATGGGACATCCGGTACGTGGACTCGCCCGTCCTTCGGTGGCGCGACGCCGACGCCGACCCGCAAACGGGCGACTACGGGCTTGAAGAAACGCTCTCCTACTGCAATGATGCCAACATGAACGTCACGGCCCTGGTGGACGCGGAGACGGGCGAGGTGGTGGAGCGGTACATGTACGACCCGTACGGCAAAGCGACGGTTTACGAGGAGGACTGGACGCCGCGGCAGGGCAACGCCTCCGCGTATTCGAATGAAATCCTCTTCGCCGGCTACCGCTTCGACTCCGAGACGGGGCTCTACTCGTCAGGCGACCAGGTCTATCATCCCACACTTGGCCGGGGCCTCCAACGCAGCGCCCCGCCGGACGTTCAGACGGCTGACCTGTACGCCGATGCTCTCGACAGGCTGCCTCCCCCCGCGACGGCAGCCAGCGAGTGCGGCGGCCCGGCGCCGGAGCCCCAGAACGACTCGGATTGGTGGGCGAGTGCATGGGCCCAGGCTGTCGCCATCCAGCAGTTCCTAGACAAATACGCTGAGATTAATAGGGCGGCCGAGGTTGACTGGAGGAACCCCCCCCCCAACGATCCACCGCCAGACTGCGGTTGTGGGGGTCTGTGCGGGGGCGCCTGTGGCTGCCCCTGCTGCGCGCCCAACAATCCGCCCGGGTTGGGACAGCGTCTGGACTTGGCGGAACTGGAGCGGCTTATCAACACGATGGCAGAAGCCGACCTGATCGCCGCGGTTCTGCTCGTGAACCTGGTGCAGGATATGCTACAACCACAAGTCCTGGTGCCAGCCGTGAAGCAGGGGGGCCTGAACGCCTTACAGGGTCTCCAGAATGCTGCAATCGGCATTCTAAACATGGCGCTATTTCTTTCGCGCAATCAAGCATTTGGCGGCATGTTGCCCTACACGGAGACCATACACTCGCCGCAATGGGCTCAAGGGAAGTATGTAGACGTGCCAGACCCCTGGCAAAAAGTGAGTGAGATTGCCGGCGGCGAAGCGCTAATGGCCGCTTTGACGCTGGCGTGGGTGGAGGGCGTTGAAGCTGTGAGGGGTGTGAGGGCTCTTGCAGCGTATCCGTCCGGCCAACCCCAGGTTGTTCGGGCTGGTCAGGCCGTTCGGAACTACCTTGGTGAAGACCTCATAGTCAAGCGGGCGGACACAGAGGGTTTCGTGGCCATCAGCAAGGATGGCACCCGCCGGTTCCGCATGGACTACACTGGTCACGGCGCCCCACCACACGGTCACGTTGAGGTTCTGAACCCGAAAGGGCGATGGGTTGATGCGGGGCCGGAACACCAATATCAATTCAAGAACACGGGCGACTGAGAGGATGGGGCATGGCTCTTGAGGCTCCAGTTCGGAGTACAGGGGTTGACCGCGTTGTGCTTGAGCAATACCCGGAGGGAATATATGTGTTTGTGTTTGAGCGCCAAGGCAGTCCTCATCCCTGTCGGGATTATCTTCAGGACTCGTGGGATCAGGCGAGGGGATTCTGCAAAGATGAGTATGGAATTCCGGATAACGCATGGACGGAGATACCCGACCCTCGGCTGAGATAGGGATCATGGCAACTTCAACCGGCCTCGACCCCCTCCTTCCACCGGTCCGGCAGCAGTTCCGCCAGGCGGTGCATGGGGTGGGCGGCGATGCGGGTAAGCTAAAGTGGGCCACCGACTTTGGGTTTGGCATCGGTTAGGTTTGTTGCAGGGCCAGGAGCACGCTTCTCGGATGCTTGCTTCACAGCGCGAGGCGCGATGGCGCACGGCGGGCGCGGCCGCCAACGAATGGGGCAGCCCAAGGCCGTCAGGCCACGCGACGGAACCTGACGATGGGCAGATGCCTGCGTCCGCCATGACGGCGCGAACCGCCGCATCCTCAAGATCGTTCGCAAGGTCGCGGGCGAGACCGTCACGTACGACCGAACGGACTGCTACTACGACGAGGCGTGGCAGGTCCTGGAGGAGCGGCAGGAGGACGGCTTCGAGGCCCTCGGGGCCTACAGTCCGGCGGCGGCGCGAGCGGCGGGCGCGGCCGCGGGTAGTTCGCTCAGCGGGGCTCCGAGCGCGGGGCCCGAGCAATCGCGGAAGAGAGGTCGGGACAAGCTGGTGTGGAGGGTGCCACCGATCAGGAGGCCGAACCATAAGAAAGTGGCTGGCGTCAAGCGTGGCGGCGGTTGTTGTGATCTTATCCAGCCAGGTTGCCGCGACCGGGCAGGACGTGCCGCAGGAGTGGAAGTCCCTGGACGTTCCAGGCCTGACGGTCCTGGCGAAACAACTGGCGTCGCGCAGCGATGCCGCGGCCAAGGCGGAGCGTGAGCGGCTGGCGGCCCCGAACGACGCGTCCGGCGAACAGGCGGTCCTTTTCTCGATGCCGTGGGTCAACCCGATGCCGGACGCCGAAATCGCGTCGGTCGATCTCGTCTACGGCGAGCCCGGCAACCCGTACGGCACGCCCGCGCTCCTGGCGATCACGGCGGGCAGGGCGGTCAAGTAAGGGGGCAGGGAAACCGCGCGCCGGGCAAGGCTGAAGCGCACCCCGTTTAGCCGTCGCCGGTGTACGTGTTTAGCGTGCCCCGGCACGTGTGGCACGGCCGGCTTGTCCGGCCGTGGGGAATGTGGCGGCCGGCTTGTCCGGCGGGGGGGAATGTGGCCGGCGCTCTGCCACGGCCGGACAAGCCGGCCGTGCCACAACTGCATCGGGACAATGGCACACTCGCTAAACACCTACTCGCCGGTACGGCGACGGGGACGTCGCACCGCGCAACCTCGCGGCCGTGCCGGCCGCGGCTAAACGGGTGGCTACGCCGGCCCTCATCATCCGCGCGCCTTCCGCGCCCAGCGGAACCTGGCGGAGGCGCTGCGCGGGTTGGCGCGGAGTTCCTCCGGCGTCGGGCGGATGACGTCGTCGGATGCGGCCGCGTAGAGGCCTCCGGCCAAACCCTCCCGCAACGCCCGTTTGACGAGCCGGTCCTCGCCGCTGTGGAAACTGATGATCCCCAGCCGCCCGCCCGGCCGCAGGCACACGGGCGCGATCCGCAGCAGGTGCTTCAGGCGAGCGAGCTCGTCGTTCACCAGCATCCGCAGGGCCTGGAAGGTCCGTGCGGCCGGATGAAGGGCGCCGGGGTCGGCGGCCGCCTGCTCGCGCCACTCGCGGCGCGTGAGGCCCTTGACCTCGAAGACGAGCCGCACGAGCTCAGCGGTCCGCGTGATCTTGCCGCGGCGGCGGCGATCGGCGACGGCGCGGGCGATCCGCTCGTGGTCCGGCTCGTCGGCCAGGTCCCGGAGCGCCGCCGAAAGACCGTCGACCGACAGCGCCGCCAGGAGGTCCGCCGCCGTGCGCCGCGCCCGGTCGTCCATCCGCATGTCGAGCGGGCCGTCGTGCTTGTACGAGAAGCCGCGCTCGGCGTCGTCCACCTGCATGCTGGAGACGCCGAGGTCGGCGAAGATGATGTCGTAGCCGCCCAACCCCTCGGCGGACAGGACGTTGCCGATTCCTGCGAAGTTGCTGCGGTAGAGCGAGAAGGGGACGCCGGCGGCGGCCAGGCGCGGCCGGGCACGCTCGAGGGCCGTGCCGTCGATGTCGAAGCCGATGAGGCGGCCCGTCGGCCCGACCCGCCGCATGAACTCCAGGGCGTGGCCGCCGTAGCCCACGGTGCAATCGGCGACGGCGTCGCCCGGCGCCGGCCGCAGGTGCTCCAGGAGTTCGGGCACGAGGACGGGGATGTGCGTGCCGGCAGGGGTCTTGCCCTTGGCGCGGAGGTGCTCGATGATCTGGGGGTAAGCCTCGGGCCGGAGTTCCTTGTACCGCTCTTCGAGCCGTTTGGGATGGGTGCCGGAGTAGCGCGGCCGGCGGCGCGGGCGGTGGCCCTCGTTCCTCTCGGGTGTCGCCATGCCGGGATGAAACCACACCCGCGCGTCGGCGTCAACAACGAACCGTGGCATGAGTTTCTTGAACGAATCCAGGCGGGGTGCTACAGTCAAAGACAATTGCGGATTGAACGGCGAAACAACTGCAAGGTGGGCGAGTTGGTTATTGCGGAAGCGACGCCGGCGGAGTATAGAGAACGCTCCCGCACGCCGGTCACCCGGGCGCCGTGCTGGATGATCCCGGCGCTGGTGCGGCGGGCGGGAAAAGCGTTCGGCGTGGCGTTTCTTTCATGTGCCACGGGTTGCTTGCCAACCCGTGGTTAATGTGGCTTCTCTTCCGCATGGTGTAAGGCAGTTGGGAAAGAGGATCATTGTCATCACGGGTTGACAAGCAACCCGTGGCACATGAACGGATGGCCGCGCGATCAGGTATGAGCGCGGGACCGTGCCGCATTGCAGTCGGCGAGAGGAGCGGCCATGGGCAAGGTCCGCATCGGATTCGTGGGCGTGGGCGGGATGGGGCAGGTGGCCCACCTGCGCAATTACGTGACGGTCGAGGACTGCGAGGTCGTCGCCCTGGCCGAGGTCCGCCGCGACACCGGCAAGCTGGTGGCCGCCCGGTACGGCGTCCCGAAGGTCTACGGCGACCACCGCGAGATGCTGGCCGCCGAGAAACTGGACGGCGTTGTCGCGAGCCAGCCGTTCAACCGCCACGCGGTGCTGCTGCCGGAGATCTACCCGCACGTCAGGCGCGTGTTCACGGAGAAGCCCCTCGCGGTGGCGGTGAAGGCGGGCGAGGCGCTCGTGCGGGCCGCGGCCAAGGCGGGCTGCGTCCACATGGTCGGCTACCACAAGCGGTCCGACCTGGCCACCCGGTATGCCCGCCAGACCATCGAGAAGTGGTCGGCCTCCGGCGAGGTTGGCCGATTGAAATATGTGCGGATACTCATGCCGGCGGGCGACTGGGTCGCCAACGGCTTCCTGGGTCACCTGAACGCGGGCGACGCCGCCCCGGCGCTCCCGGGCGAGCCCCCGCCGGACGACCTGGACGAGCGGACCGCCAACGAGTACGTCTCGTTCGTCAATTACTACATCCACCAGGTGAACCTGATGCGGCACCTCCTGGGCGAGCCGTACAAGGTGACCTACGCCGAGCGAAGCGGCGTCCTGATGGCCGTCGAGAGCGCCTCCGGCGTGCCGGGGAGCATCGAGATGACGCCGTACCGGACGACCCTCGAGTGGGAGGAGTCGGCCCTGGTGGCGTTCGAGAAGGGGTATGTCAAGCTCAGGCTTCCGGCCCCGCTGGCCAGCAACCGCGCGGGGACGGTCGAGACATACCGGGACCCGGGCGAGGGGCGCACGCCGGAGCGCCTCAGCCCCACGCTCCCGTGGGTCCACGCGATGCGTCAGCAGGCGATGAACTTCGTGAAGGTGTGCAAGGGCGAGATGAAGCCGCCGTGCGACGCCGCCGAGGCCGTCGAGGACCTGAAGGTGGCCCGCGAGTACATTCGGCTGAGGTTCGGAAAGTAGACTGGTGTGCCGGGACGTTTAGCGGGGAGCCGGAGGCGACCGCGTGGGAATTTCGGATTGCGGATTGTGGATTGAGCGGCGAAACAGCAAGACCTCAATCGTTTAGCCGTCGCCGGTACGGCGACGGGAGTTGAGCGTGATTCCCCACGGCCGGACAAGACCGGCCGTGGCACACGCACAGGCAATCGCCATCTAGCCGCCCAGCTTGCTGGGCGCGTTTGATTGGGAAATGCTAGGTGCGAAATGAGGGGCAAGGACAACAGCAAGGAGAAACCATGAAACGTTGCACAATGGCCGTGATGGGGCTGATGTTGGCGCTGCTCCTCGCCGCGCCGGTCTTCGGCGCCGAGGCGAAACTCCAGGCGGGCGATCACGTGGCCGTCATCGGCGACTCGATCACCGAGCAGAAGCTCTACTCGCTGTACATCGAGGACTACCTCTTGATGTGCAAGCCCGCCGCCGACCTCCAGGTCACCCAGTTCGGCTGGGGCGGCGAGTCGGCCCCCGGCTTCGCCGGGCGGATGGCCAACGATTGCCTCGTCTTCAAGCCGTCCGCGGCCACCACGTGCTTCGGCATGAACGACGGCGGGTACTCGCCGATGGACCCCGGCAAGGCCAATCGGTACCGCGACGGGCAGAAGTCGATCGTCGCTCAGCTCAAGAAGGCCGGCGTGCGGCTCATCGTGGTCGGGTCGCCGGGGGTCGTCGATGCCGATACGTTCCACAATAACCCCGAGGCCGCCACGATGTACAACAAGACCCTCGCCGAGGAGCGCGACATCGCCAAGGCCCTCGCGGCGGACGAGGGCTGCGTCTTCGCCAACGTCTTCGATCCCATGATGGAGGCGATGACCAAGGCCAAGGCGAAGTACGGCAAGCAGTACCACGTGGCCGGGGGCGACGGCGTCCACCCGGACCGCAACGGCCAGATCGTCATGGCCTACGCGTTCCTCAAGGCCCTCGGGTGCGACGGCAACATCGGCAAGTTCACGGTCGACCTCGCGGCCGACAAGGCCGAGGCCACCGAGGGGCACAAGGTCCTTGAGTGCAAGGACGGCACGGTGGAGATCGAGAGCGCCCGCTACCCGTTCTGCTTCTATGGCGATCCGAAGGCCACCAGCGCCACCGCGGGCATCATCGAGTTCTGCCCGTTCAACGAGGACCTGAACCGCCTGGTGCTCGTGGTCAAGGGCGCCAAGGGCGACAAGGTCAAGGTGACGTGGGGCAAGGAAACCAAGGAGTTCCCGGCGGCGGCGCTCGAGAAGGGGATCAACCTGGCGGCCGCGTTCCTCGACAACCCGTTCCGCAAGGTGGAAGAGGCGATCGGCCGGCAGCAGGGCATGGAGACGCCGATTGTGAAGAGCCTGCTGCACAACCTGCCGGAGTACATGAAGTTCTGCCCGGAGGAGAAGGAGACCTTTGAGCGCGTGGCCCAGACGCTGGGGAAGAAGGACAAGGACGCCCGCGCCGCCTCGGCCGCCGCCGTGGTGCCCGTTAAGCACACAATCAAGATCGAGGCCGCGAAGTGACCACCCATTCAGCCGTCCGCCGCGGCGGACGCGTGCCCTTTTGATAAAGGAGATATCACCATGTCGAAGAAGATTGCGATGATTGGCGCCGGGAGCGTCGTGTTCACGAAGACGTTGCTGTCCGACATGATGGCCACGCCCGCCCTGGCGGGGTGCGAGTGGGCCCTCATGGACTCCGCGGAGCCGAAGCTGCGGCGCATGGAGGCCTTCGCCAAACGCATGCTCAAGGAGAACAAGGTCCCCGGCAAGGTCTGGGCCACGCTGGACCGGCGCGAGGCGATCAAGGACGCCGACTTCGTGGTCATCACGATCCAGGTGGGCGGCTTCGACGCCTACGCCGTCGATTACGAGGTGCCGCTGAAGTACGGCGTGGACCAGTGCATCGGCGATTCGCTCGGCCCCGGCGGCGTGTTCCGCGGCCTGCGGACCGTGCCGGTCCTGGTGGACATCGCCCGCGACATGGAGAAGCTCGCCCGGCCCGGCGCGATCATGCTCCAGTATGCCAACCCGATGGCGGGCAACTGCCTGGCCCTCGGCCGGGTCACGCAGGTGCCGTTCGTGGGCCTGTGCCACGGCGTGCAGACCACGCTCGACCTCATCGCCGGCTACTGCGGCGTGCCGAAGGAGGAGATCACCTTCACCTGCGGCGGCATCAATCACACGGACTGGTTCCTCACGCTCGAGCACAAGGGCAAGGACCTGTACCCGATCCTGCGAAGGGTCTTCGAGAAGCCCGAGTACTACAAGAATGAGAAGGTGCGCGGCGAGGTCTTCCGCCAGTTCGGCTACTTCATGACCGAGTCGACGGGGCACCTGTCGGAGT